>JAAEZV010000283.1:0-326 GCA_018222695.1 Gammaproteobacteria bacterium | reverse complement strand
TCAGATCGCTTGAAATTGTGAAGGGGTTGCGCGCCGTCACATCGACTTTGAGATTGCCAAAGTGGCTACTGTAAAAATACATCAGCCTCGAGATCCCTTCTTTCCCGTAGAGACGGCTGATGGAGGCGGGGCCAAAAAGGTATCTGATTTCGGGGTGCTTGCTAACGTAGGCACCCAGCCCACACCAGAGATAATCCAGTGCGTACTTATTCTGATACTTGGGCTGGACAAAGCTGCGACCCAATTCCAGCCCTTGCGCCAAAAACGGCGCCATCCCAGCGCCAAAGTGAAACAGTGAGTGGGTATACAGCGCATCCATACCGCCC
>JAAEZV010000282.1:1768-2934 GCA_018222695.1 Gammaproteobacteria bacterium | reverse complement strand
CTCGGGCACTAGCGGAGAAATGCGCAGGCGGCTGCTCAGATTGAACGAGCGTCATGCCTGCCTCACTGCGGGTCACGAGTATGCCCTCGAGATCCAGCGACTCCCTGAGCGCCTCAGCCTTGTCAATCAAGGTCTCGTCTGTGTCGCAGCGCCCAACGACCGCTTCGAACTCGGCGAGATTAGGGGTCAGCAAAGTAGCACCGCGGTAGCGCTCAAAGTCCGCGCCCTTGGGGTCCACCAATGTTGGCTTATTCAGCTCACGGCAATGCTGCAGTAGCGGCTGAACCAGCTCCAGAGACCCCTTCGCATAGTCACTAAATACGACCAGATCAGCATCAGCGAAGTGCTGTTGGGCATACCTCACGAAAAGATCATTGGCATGCTTTGCCAGAGATTCCTCAAAGTCCATGCGCAGAAGCTGCTGATTCCGACTCAGCACCCGGAGCTTTACAATCGTTTCTGACGGGCACGGCATGACATTCCAGCGAACCCCAGCCGCCTCAACACAGGCGCGCAGGGCACGCGCATGCTCATCTTCCCCGCACAGACCCACCAGCGAGACCGACAGCCCCAGCTCGGCGAGATTCACAGCAACGTTACCCGCACCGCCCGCGCGATCCTCCTGGCCCGTCACACTGACCACCGGTACCGGTGCCTCCGGGCTCACGCGCCGACTCGCACCGCTCCAGAAGCGATCAAGCATGACATCGCCAATCACGGTGACACTGCCGGTACTCATGTCGGGTAAAGCTGACATCAAAGGGCCTCTTCTCTACTCTCCGATGATGCTAGCACGGGCGCAGCTACTGACTCTGTGGACAAATAGCGCTGTGCGGCGCTCATTACCGCATCGGGGGTCAGCGCAGACATGCAGTCAAAAGCGCCTCCGCAGGTGGGGCGCCTTCGACAGGGTGAGCAGTCCAACTCAGCGTAGAGAATGTCGCCCTCTCGCCCCGGCACCACGCGATACGGGCAGGTCGATCCAAACAATGCGACCACCGGCACACAAAAGGCCCAACCCATATGTGTCAGGCCGGTGTCTACGCCGATGACCAGATCGGCGTGGCTAACCAGCGCAGCGCTCTCTTCCAGCGAACAATCCCCGACTTTGCTTTCCACCCCCTGCTGGGCAAAGATCCGGGTCGCCGCAGGCCGATCCGCCGGCG
>JAAEZV010000282.1:0-1758 GCA_018222695.1 Gammaproteobacteria bacterium | reverse complement strand
CGCCAGCGCTCGCCAATGGGCTTCTGGCCAGTGTTTCTGTGGGCGAGTTGTAAACGGGCAGAAAACCACATAGCGGCGCCCATCATGGACCCGCTCAGCGAATCCCCGCGCTACCGCCGACAGCGGCACTGTCATTGAGAAATCGCCCGTTTCCAGACCGATCTTTTGAGCGAGGCCGCGATACTCAGAACTGATAGTGGGCTCAAGATTCTTTGGGACTCGCTTCGTTAGTAACCACCCCGTCGGCTCTTTTGAACGAAAACCGATTCGCGTCTTCGCTCCGGTCATCCATGCGAGCAATGCGCTTTTCAAAAGCCCCTGAACATCCAGCACCAGATCGAATTGATGTGCTCTGAGCTTTTTGCGAAAGCTCATGACCTCCCTACTCAGTTTCCATAGACGACCCCGCCGAAATAGCTCCCGCCATTCCTCGCGCGGCCAAATTAATAGCTCCTTGAGTCCGGTGTGGTGCGCCAACAGTGGCGCCACACTGGATTCTGCCAACCAATAGACTTCCGCATCGGGACGAGCGCGCTTGATCGAATCGATCAGCGGAGAGGCGAACACCACGTCGCCAATGGCGCTGAGGCGGATCACCAGCACACGCTTGAAAGACAAGTCTGGAGTGACGTTTTCAGCCGCGCTGTGCGTCATTGACAGGATCCAACTCCGGCTGCGGCTTGATATCTCGGTCGAGCGCTATTAACAGCGCCAGCGTCAGAAACAGAATGTTGCCGTTGAAGTAGGAGTAGAAGGACACTGAGCTGTTCAGGGGGAACAGGGCCAAAATGACCACCAACGAGCTCAACGCAACTTCTGGGCGCGAATCGAAAAGTCGCCGCCCCAGAAAGACAAAAAACAGCGCATAACCCAAAAGCCCGGGGATACCGGTATCGACCGCCACCTCGAGCGCATAGAGATGTGGATGCCATCGTTCGGAAACGGGCAGGACATTGATACTTTCCATCGAGACCACCATCGAGCCCCAGCCACGAATGCCGACGCCATTCATCCAGTGCTCGGTGAAACCTTGCCAGGCCGAATTCCAGAATATCGGCAGATAGTCGAATGCCTTATAGGCATCAGATGCCGCTTGGCCGGCGGCCGAGGCGCTGAATGTATCGCTCAAAATCAGGCCTGACAGTGCCGCAAGGGAGAACGAAAATAACAGCGACAAGAGCCATGGCGTGACCTGCACATCAGACTCCAAGCGACGGAGAATAAAGGCATAGCCCGCCAGAGCAGCCAACGCGTGGATCATGGACGCCTCATTACCGCTCATGACAATGGCGGCGAATAGGGGCAGGGCCAGGATGCTGTTAAGCGGCGTTGAGCCGGTGCGGCGCAGCGCCTCTAGATAAAAAGGCGACAAAATTGCGAGTGTCGACCCATACCCCATGCGCAGACTGCCCGTAACGAGGGTATCGCCAGAATCGAGTTCGATCAGCGGATTACCGAATACGCTGTAGCCCGTCAGCAGCTGCACCAAGCCATCAACTACCCACAGCATCATTACCGCGCCCACCAAAGACATCAGACGGGCACTCTCTGACCGGTCTAGCTTAATCTGAAGCAGCACCCAAACGGCGAAGCCGTAGGACAGAAAGCGCACGGCGCCTGAGAGTGACCGCTCGAAATTGATGGCGTCGAACAGAGAAAAGATTGCGGGTAACAAAAAGCAGGCGAGCACTATCCAGAACTTACGCACACCGTCGGTGGCAAGAAAATCGCGCGGGCCTCTCGCGAAGATAATCAGAC
>JAAEZV010000281.1 GCA_018222695.1 Gammaproteobacteria bacterium | reverse complement strand
GTTAGCGGCCTGCTTTTCCACCTGTGCCTATACCAGTTGGTTGTTGGTTCACAGTGCCGCCAAGGTACAACCCGATCAGTGGGTGGTTGTGCACTCCGCGGCGGGGGCGGTGGGCTCATTGGTCATGCAGATCGCCAAGTCGGCGGGTGCGCAGGTGATCGGCCTGGTGGGGGGTGAGCACAAATTTGAGTTTGCAGAGCAGTTCGGGCCCGATGCAGTCATCGATGAACCTCGATGCCATAGCGCCGCTGGGTCATATCGTTTACCTCGGCGCCAGTGCTGGGCAAGCGCCCCCGGTCCCGCCGTCCATGCTGATCGGCAAGAGCTGCTCGATGTCGGGCTTCGTTCAGTATTTTCATCAGGCGATTAGCGGTGGCGCTGAAATTGCCGAGACTCACAAAGCCCTCGCCGCAGGCACCTGGCGTATTCCCATTGAGCGCGAGTTCGATCTGACTGAAGTGGCCGAGGCACACCGGGCCTGGGAGGCGCGGGAGTTGCTGGGTCGCAGCGTGATCCGGGTGGGCGGCGACCTCTAAGGCAAACCATGAGTGTCGTCAGTGGCCTGCACGAGTTTGTCTTCTCGGCCCATGCATCGGAGCGCGAGCGGTTGCTGGCGTTCTGGGCCGGGCTGGGATTCAAGCCCGATGCCGAGGGGGCGTTAAGCGCTACTGATGCAGAGGCCCTTTATGGCCATGGCGCCGCGCTTACATCGATTCGGCTTCGTCACTCAGGCTGTGCGGCCCATCAAACCGGTCTGGTCAGGCTCCAATGCTGGCACGATCTGGCGGGTGAGGGGCTGGGTGCCCACAAGCCGCTGGTTACAGGCAGTCGATGGATGGGGATGTATACCGCCGATATCCTTGAACTCAGGGACAGCCTGAGTGATTACAACAGCCACATAGATGATCGGTGGTTGTCGGAGCTGGTATCTGCGCCGCTAGCTAATCCACCCCCTGCAGTCACCTGGGAGAGCCCGTTCGTGGGGTTGAGAGAAACCCTGTACTTCGACCCGGACGGTCGGGTCGCCTTTATTCAACGCGGCGGGTTTGATCGCCCGGGCTTTGGCACTATCGACACGTCACTGCCCTACAAAAACAGTGAGGGCAGCCACGCCAACGTGGTGCAACCCAGTCGCTCATTCGATACCGACTTTTATAAGCGTGTGTTTGGCCTCGAGTCTGCGCCCTACGGCGAGGCGCATGATTCCGGTGATGAACCGCCCACGCAGCGTGCGCTGAGGTTGGAGTCTGGGCAGCTCTTTCGCGTGGAAAGATTGCGGGCGCCGGAGTGCCCCACCGGGCTACTGCAGGTGTACTCGCCATACTTCGACACTGACGATCATCGCATCTTGAGTCAGCCGGGGCAGCGGGGACTCTCTGCCTATAGTTACCGGGTGCAGAGCGTTGATGCAGCGGCGCTGCCCGGCGTCACCGATTACCGGGCCGGCCAGAATGAGTTCGGCGAGCCCGCCTGTACGTTCCGGGCACCCGACGGATACAGTTGGATGTGGATCGGTGTCTGATTCCGTTCGCGGCTATCCCCTGCGTGCCTTTGTCATTTGCCTCATTGCCTATACCACCGCACAGATGGACCTGGCGTTATTTGGCTACGCTGTGCCGGCCATTCGCGCTGAGTTCGGGCTGACATTAAGCGAAGTGATGGCCATTGTGTCCACCGCTTTCCTATTGGGTGGGGCGCTACTGGTATTACTCGGCTGGTTAGCCGACCGGGTGGGGCGGTTGCCGCTGTTTCAATTTTCTCTGCTGGGGTCCTCTTTTCTGGTGGCGCTGATCAGCATTGCACCGGGCGTGGCCGCTCTCACGGCACTGCGCGGTGCAAGCATTGCAGTGGGCGGTCTGAGCTACCCGATCACCGGCGCCATTATTACTGAAGAGATGCCGGCCCGGCTGCGCGGCTTATTTATGGGGTTGCTACAAATTGGATATCCCCTCGGATGGGCGCTGGCGTCACTGTGGTCGATGTGGCTGCTGACCGAATACGGCTGGCGACAGCTGTTTTGGGTGGGCTTGGTCAGCTTGCCGATGGTGTGGGTCGTGCGGCGTTACTTACGTGAACCACCCCGGTCGGTAGCGGCGCGATCAACGGAGGCGCCGCCGCGGTTTTCGGATCTGTTTGCCAGCGGGATCCGCGAGCGGGCGATCACACTGTTCGTTGCCCAGTTTTTATTTGTGTGGGCCTACGCGGCGTCCATTTTTCTGTTCCCGAGTTTTCTCCGTGAGGTCCGCTCCCTCGACGCCTTCAATTTTTCACTGTTGATTGGTGCGGGCAATGCCATTGGGGTACTGGGTTACGTGCTCGCGGCGTGGATCGGCGAGCGGGTGTGGACGCGGCGCAATACGGTGGTGTTGTGGACGCTTTTGGGTGCGATGTTGTTTCAGGTGTTGGTCTGGGTGCCGACCACGTTTGGTCAGATCCTGTTTGTGTACGCGCTGATGAGTATGTTTTTTTATGGCTCGGCGGCGGTGAAGTTTGCTTATCTCGCCGAGGTATTTCCCACGCGCATCCGCGCCCTCGCCATGGCCTGTTGTGGGTCGTTGGCCGTGACGATGGGCTCGGCGGCCGGCCCCTACACCGTGTCATTGGCCATTGAGTCCTGGGGCTGGCATCTGGGGTACGCGACGCTAGTGGGCGTGCCGCTCGCGCTGGCAGGGCTTTTGTATTTGACCCTCGACTCTCTGCCTTCAGGGCTCGAGGTCGAGGACATCGCCAACCGAATAGGAAAGGAGGCCCAGCCAAATCATGGTTAAGGGATATCGCGTTGCAGCATTTGGTGGGCCAGAGGTGATGGTCTGGGAAACACTTGACCTGGGGGACCTCGCACCCGGGGATGTCAGGGTTCGTGTGGGTGCAAGCGGCATCAACTTTGCCGAGACGCGGATGCGCGCCGGGGACTACAGCGGTCAGGAGCTGCCAT
>JAAEZV010000280.1 GCA_018222695.1 Gammaproteobacteria bacterium | reverse complement strand
CCTGCGGGAGCGCTCTGCTGCACAGCGGCTCCATCTACTCGAGCTGTGCCTGCCCACTTTGCGGGGCATCTCCGTGCCCCAGTATCAGACTTTTCGAGAACTGCTGCTGAGCTGGATCAGTGCAGACGGTAAGACCGCGCTATCAGAGTGGTGTCTGTTTCAAATGGTTCGCCACACCCTGGACGCCGCGCTTCTGGATGCGCGGCCTGCCCGACCGCGACACAAAAGTTTAACCGCAGTTACCAGCGAGCTGGCCACCGCGCTGGGCACGCTGGCCCACCTGACAGAAGAAAATACCGAGCGCGCTTTCGAGAGAGGTCAAATTCTCCTTGAGCTGCCCTTAACACTGCCTGACACCCCCTCTTTGACCGTTGCCGAATTTGGCAAGGCTGTGGATACGTTGGCTGGGTGCTATCCGCTATTAAAAGTGCAAGTGCTGAAAGCCATGGCGGCGGTCGCAGCCGACGACGGGGAAATCAGTGACCTGGAAATCACATTGGTCAAGGCCATGGCAATGGTGATGGATTGCCCGGTGCCCGACGCAATGCTTGAGGCCTACGGCATCACGCTAGGCACGCCCAGCGGATAGAGCCAAACCTCGCTCTGGCTGGTTAGCTGTCATCTATCTGTCTTTCCTGTCAGACCCGGCTCCGTCTGTTGATCCTCACCACCCTGATAGCCTAAAGTGCTATGACTTGTTCGGAACAAGTGACTGCGCGCCGCGCGCACTCATAACCATAACGATTTTGTCTCGAGAGGACCCTAACCATGCCGTCAGCCGAAGACCGCTTCGCCATCTCTGAACTACTGAACCGAATGGCCTATTACTATGACGAGGGTCACCTCGATGACCTCGCCGCCAGTTTTACGGCCGATGCCGTGATGAGCATGCAGATCGCCGGGGGTGACATGGTCGGACCATTTGAGGGTCGTGACAGCATTATGGAGCTCTACCGAGGCGCCAAAGCGAGTCAGACCGATGTGCGCCGACATGACATCACCAACGTCATGTTCGATGCTTCGGGAGAGTCGCTGGCGGTCACCTCATACCTGACTCTGTTCGCGACCGAGAACGCCGAAACCAAGCTGTTGACCACCGGGGTGTACCGCGATCAGGTCGGGCAAATCGATGGCGAGTGGAAAATCACCCGACGTCACATTGATCTCGACAGCGCCTACTGAATCTCTGCCATGAATCTCGGTCGCATCCCTGCCAAAACCGCGCTGCTCGACCCTGAGCGCGAGGCGCTGATCGATATCCCCAATGACCGGCGGATGACCTTTGGCGCCCTCGACGAGCGCGTCCGCCGGTTAGCCAATGCCTTTTGCGATGAGCTCAAGCTCAACAAGGGTGATCGCGTCGCCATCCTCTCCAAGAATTGCATCCAGTACATGGAGGTGTTCTATGCCTGCGCGCGCTGCGGCCTGATTGCCCAGCCGCTCAACTGGCGGCTGAGTGAGCCCGAGATGGCGCGGATTCTTGAGGACGGCGAGCCTGCCGTTCTGATTGGCTCCGAGGAGTATGCCGAGCTCACAGGTAGTCTCGCCAAGGCCACGAATAGCCCCGCAACACTGGTTTTCACCACTGCCGCTGACTGCGACTACGAGCAACTGATCGCCGCGGCGAGCGATGCGGAACCCGCGGCCTCTGCCGGGGTCACCGGGGATGACCCGGTGCTCATTCTCTACACCGGCGGCACAACAGGCGAGTCCAAAGGCGCCCTGCACTCTCACCACTCGCTCTATATGGGCATGCTGAATCAATCCATTGCAGAGCGGATCGTACCTACCGACGTGTACATGCTCACCGGGCAGATGTTCCATATTCCGGTCGCACTCGCTATGAACTACATGGCCCACGGCTGCCCCGTGGTATTGATCAACTTCGACGCCAAATTGGCACTGGACGTGATCCAGCAAGAACGCGTTTCGGCGTTTCTGGGCATTACCACCATGATCAACTGGATGATGGCGGTCGAAGGTTTTGAAGACTACGACCTCAGCAGCCTGCGGAACTTTCAATATGGCGGCGGCCCCATGCCACGTTCGGTAGTGGAAGCTGCGCTGGAGGCTTTCCCCTGCACTATGATTCAAGGCTATGGTCAGACTGAGGGGATGACGATGACCTTCCTGTCACAGGAGGATCACCAACGCGCCGTGACCGGTGACCATCCCGAGCGGCTTGGTTCCTGCGGCCGAGAGGGCTTTGTTTCGGAGATCCGTGTCGTTAACCCTGAAGGCGAACCCGTACCGAGAGATGGACAGACCGCCGGCGAGATCGCGGTTCGCTCCGAAGCCAACATGCTGGGGTACTGGCGCCGACCGGACCTCACGGAGCAGACCATTCGCGGGGACTGGATGTGGACTGGCGATATCGCCACCTGGGACGAAGAAGGCTATGTATTCATTGTTGATCGCGCTAAGGACATGATCATCTCCGGGGGCGAAAACATTTACAGCACCCAGGTCGAGGCAGCGATTCACCAGCATCCTGCCGTGCTGGGATCCGCCGTGTTTGGCGTACCCGACGACACCTGGGGCGAGGCGGTGAAAGCTGTAGTCGTGTTGAAACCCGGGCAGACTGCGACCGAGGAAGAGATCATTGCCGAGGCAAGCAAGCATCTCGCCTCTTATCAAAAACCCAAGTCGGTCGACTTCGTCGACGCACTGCCCAAGGCCCCCACCGGCAAGATCCTGAAACGGGATCTGCGCGACCCCTACTGGCAGGATGAGACGCGTCAGGTATGAGCGCACTGCTCTCGGAAAATGTGCTGTCGCACATTGGCAAACAGAGCGAGCCCCAAAGGGAGATCGTCACGCGCCGCGATATTCGCAAATACGCGATCGCTACCGACAATCGACAGGCGAAATATCTTGATGGTGACGTGGCGCCGCCACTCTTTCATCTGCATTTATTCTGGGACGTCGTGCCGCTGAGCGAGCT
>JAAEZV010000279.1 GCA_018222695.1 Gammaproteobacteria bacterium | reverse complement strand
TATTCAGGAAAATATCGAGAGCCTTAACGGCATCAAGATCCACGGCACGCCGGTAAGTCTGCGCGCTTATCTACTGATCTCGCTCTATGTGCTGCCGTTTATCTTTACGCCGAATCTCGTGTACAACCTGCACGATGACCCGCGTTGGCTGATCTATCTGCTCAACAGCATCAACGGCTTTGTGCTGATCTCGCTGTATAACCTGCAGGATCTGTTGGAGGACCCCTTCGATCAGATGGGCATGGACGACATCAAGCTCGATGAATTCGAATTTCTGGAGCCTGGCCCGCTCGAGCACGCGGAACCCGCGAACGCCTGATCCGCGTGAGGTAATGTCTTAGGAGCTCGGGCCCGCCCAGCGAGATCAGGGTTTGTAGCGCAAAGGCTTCAGCGAAAGGTTATACGCTCGGGCAGGCAGCAGCCTGATCGGGATGGCGAATGATGGTGAGCAGGATTTCGCCGACCCCAAAACCAAATTTGCGCATCTTTGATTCATTAATCACCACGTTGTCGCTGACCCGGTACATTCTATCGTCGATCTTCACATCGATCGGGCCGTCTTCCAGCTCGATGCGCAGGGTGTAGTCGAGGAACATCGCGTTACCTTGCCAGCGTGCGAGACCCTCGCCGACCACGTCACCGGCAGTGCCAATGTAGGTCTGATCGCCCTTGGGTGTGAGCGTCCAGATGCGTTTCTGTTGTTCGCCGTCGTCAAAAACAAAGTCCTCATCCAGCGTCCCGACGCCGTCTGACCAACAGCCAACGATATCTGCGCTGAAATGCCGGATTGCGGTACCGGAAAAATCTTTGACCACCCCGTGAGCCGTCAGCGCACCATTGAAAAAGTACTCGGGTTCAAAGGCCGGCTCGCGCGCCTGATAGTCATCCACAGAAGTGCTGCCGCATGCGGCTAAACCTATGAGCATGCCAAGTAGGGCTGATAACCGACCCAACACTCCGAGCCGCCCAGCGTGACGGCGCGCGTCCGACACGCGCCGCGCGGAGCGTCTCTCAGTTGTGAAGCATTGCAGACTGCTGGTGAGGGCTAGGCGCATAACAAGGCACACCATTTGGCAAAGGGTGTAACCGTTACGGGTTGGGGTTAGTGTCGGATCTTCGGCGCTTGTGCTGGAAGCGCGTTACCGCCTAAGCGCAGTTGAGTCGGCGCCGGGCTCCCCGGCGCCACAGAGATCAGTGGCCGGCGAAGACCAGCATCTGCACGGGCATCAGCAGCGCCTGCATACGCAGAATAATGGCGTGAATCACGCCAACGGTGTCGACCATATGCAGGAATAGCGTTTCACCGAAACCGAGGTCTCCCTCTTCGAGTAGCTCATGGTTACTGGTGTAGGCATTGGCAATGCATTTGCTGCCCGGCATGACTTCACTCAGGCCCCCTTCATACAGGGGCTCCATGACAACGGTGAGCGTGCCCGGTCGCGCGCGCTGCTGCGCATCCAGCAGGACATCGGCGGGCTTCAATTGCCCCGCGGCCACCACTGGCTGCACGCGCGTGACCACCATGGGAATCACCGTGAAGGGCTTCGACATGCAGACCACCTCGGTAATGGTGCCGGCCTTGATCACCTGCGCGGAGAGCTGATTAAAGCCCGCCGCGATCTGGTAGCGCCCTGATTCCGGACCGTCGGAGGGAATGAGCACGCCCGCTGGCCGCAGAATGGGGTTCACGTAATCGCCGCGCTGCAGGAAGAATTGCGCGACCTGCCCGTCGACGCCCGCATACACCACGGTTTTGTCCAATGCCACCTGCGCCTGCTCCAACTGACGCTGCGCACTCTCACGTTGCGCGGGCAGTACGTCAGATATCTGGGTCTCTGCCGCAGTGATATTGGCTTTTGCGGCCTGCACGCCGCCGCGACGTTGGGCAACGGTGTTTTCCAGTCGCTCGATTTCAATTTTGCTGACTAACTGTTGGCCACGAGCCGACAATTCAGTCTTTTTGGCCAGCTCGTTTTCAGCCTGCGCCAGTGCGCTCTCTGCTTGCGTGAGGGTGGCTTTAGCGCCCTCGAGCTGCACCTCGGCTTGTGCAAACGCGGACGCAATCTGGGTAAGCTGGCTTTCGGCGACGTTCACGCCGGCAACCTGGGCACTGTCGAGCAAGCTGAACAGTGGCGCACCCGCCTCAACCGCTTGGCCGTTTTTGACAAAGACTTCCTCCACGCGACCACCTCCCTCGGGAAGGAGCGGAATCGTGCGGAAGTAGGGGCCTGCGTTGGTGGTGGAGGGGTGGTAGTAGAACACCACGGTGATGAAGCTTACCGTCAGAATCAGGCAGGCAGTAATGCCCCAGCGCAACTCGTACCACATCGTGAAGAATGTGATCTGGTCTCCCCAGCGCTTACCTTGTCGGTAGCGGCGGAAGAGGTAATCAGGCAGTACGGTGACTAGTGAGCAAAGAATCAGTTCCAACATGGTTACTGTTTCTCCTCTGATTGCTCAACCGCCGTTGGCGCATCGGTCTCTTCCGGAGTCAGTTTTTTCAGAGACTCCGAAATACTGTTAATCGGTGTCAAAAAGTCAGGAAGCTTCAAGAGCGCCAGTATCAACGCCGCCACCCAGAAAATATTGTTGTGCGTAAACAGCGCCAATAATGCGAGGACCATGATCAGCTGAGACTGGGTATTGCCATGCTTGTGTGCCAGTTGTTCGGGTATGGCGTGCAGTTTTAGGTAAAACACGCCGACACCCAGCACAGCAAGGATCACGATAAAGATGATCGCAGAGAATAGTGGGTCACTGCCGTCGGCAGCGCCGACAAAAGGCGGCAGAGAGTGGGGTGCCAGCGGATGAATGTCTCCGGTCATGGGAATGAACCTCGATAAGCAGTGGTGGCTTCAGGCCGCCCTTTGCTGTTTGCTGAAAAAGCGTCGTAGGTCATCTGTTGAGAGGGTGCGCAGTGTGTTGCCGTCCTGGTCCAGCTGTTCGGTCAATTGACCATCTGGCGC
>JAAEZV010000278.1 GCA_018222695.1 Gammaproteobacteria bacterium | reverse complement strand
GATAACCAGCACGCGCGCAGAGGCCTCCCTTGATAGGGTGTTTACCTTAGCTGGCAGCTCTGTCCAGAAGGACGGAATCATCGAGTTCGCTTTCTCGGGACGATTCAACCGGATATGGGCGATGCCGTTGGCAACCTCGAGTTCGAAACATTCGTAGCTCATTAATTGTTGCTCCCTGTGATCTTTATGGGGGTATCGACACAGGGTTGATGGAGCCAAGCCTCTCTGCACCCTGCAAACCGAGACTAAAGTGACCGACCCCCGGTCTCCTCCAACTGAGACAGCGACCATAACGTTAACCCAGCGGCCAACAGAATGTAGAGCGACACGTAAAAGATACCCAGCTCGGTCCATAACAAGACAGCAATTGTGGGCGCCAATGCACCGCCCAAAATCGCCCCAATCTGATACCCCAGCGAGGCACCCGAGTAGCGTACTTCTGTCGAAAAAAGCTCAGTGAAATAAGCGGCTTGCGGGCCATACTGCATGCCGAGAAAGATCATGCCGACAGTCACAGCCAGCGTGATCATCAAAGGACTACCGGTATCGATCAGCGGGAACAGCGCAAAACCCCAGACACCCGTCAAAATGGCACCCCAGCGATAAATCTGCTTGCGCCCCACCCGATCCGACATGCCGGAGAAATAAAACAGCGCCGGGATCATCGCCGCGGCGGCTATCAATACCGAGGTCAACATTTCATCCCGGGTCAGTTCAACCGACGGCGAATTCAACCCATAGGCGATGACGAACGCGATCAGAATGTAAAAGGTGACCTGAACGGAGAGAAATGCACCCGCAGCCAGCATGATGCGCCGGGGATAGCGACGTATGGCCTCCAGCACGGGAGATTTTGGCACTGCTGCCTGCTCGCCCGCTTCCGCCTGCGAGGCTTTGAGTGCCTTGAACGCCTCGGTGTCCTCCATACGCAACTGCACATAAAGCGAAATGCCAATCAGGACGATGCTCGCGATAAAGGGCAGACGCCAGCCCCATTCAAGAAAAGCCTCATCACTCATGGAAGTGCTCACCGCGAGAAAGGCGAGATTAGCCAAAATGACACCCACCGCGGCACCGGCCTGCGCATACGCGCCGTACCAACCACGCTTATTGGCTGGCGCACTCTCGGTGACCAAGAGCATGGCACCACCCCACTGCCCGCCCACGGCGAGCCCTTGTACAAAGCGCAACGCAACCAACAATAGCGGTGCCGCGATACCAATCGACTGATAGGTGGGCAACAGACCAATCAATGTGGTGGCCACCCCCATCATCATGAGTGCGATCACTAACGTGCGCTTCCTGCCTACCTGATCACCAAAATGGCCGAATACCACCCCACCCAGAGGCCGGGCAATAAAGCCCACCGCAAAGGTGCTGAAAGAAATGATGAGCAGCACCATGGGCGGCAAATCCTGAGGAAAAAACGCCTTGGGAAAAATGACAGCAGCCGCTGTACCGTATAGGAAAAAGTCGTACCACTCGATACTGGTCCCAGCCAGCGAGGTCATCGCTACACGACGCATATTTTGCTGCTTGGTTGGCTCTGCGCTCATCCTGATAGCTCGTTATTGTTCTGTGAAACCTAACGCTAACATGACGCGATACTAACCGCTCGCAAAGGTGTCACAACGAGTAGGGCTGTGTTGCAATGCGTGCAGCCGGTTGCCATCTGACCAGGACACCAGAATGTTGAGCCCTCATCATGAGCAGTCTTGAAGCCTTTGCACAACAACTTGCCGACGGTGTGTGGGGCACCCCGCTGGTTATCTTGCTTCTAGGCGGCGGGCTTTTCTTTTTGATCCTCTCGCGCGCCATACCCTATCGGCGGCTGGGGCATGGTGTCGCGGTTCTGATGGGTCGTTACGACACCCCAGACGCCGTGGGCGAGATCTCGCACCGGCAAGCGCTGGCCGCGGCTCTCTCCAATACGATGGGGCTGGGAAATATCGCTGGCGTTGCGCTCGCCATTGTCGCCGGCGGCCCGGGGGCGGTGTTCTGGATGTGGATCTCGGCGATTGTCGGCATCGCGACGAAATTTTTTACCTGCTCACTGGGCGTGATGTACCGGGGCAAAGATTCTCTGGGCCAACTGCAAGGCGGCCCGATGTATGTGATTCGCGAGGCGCTTCCCAAACCCTTTTATCCGCTGGCCGTGTTGTTCGCGCTCGCCGGCCTGATCGGCACACTGCCGATGTTTCAGGCCAATCAGCTCACTGCGCTCATTCAGGATGCTGCTTTCGATGGCAGTGCCCCGGCCTGGGCTCCGCTATTAATCGGCGTGTCGCTCGCCGGTGTCGTTGGCAGCGTAATCTTCGGCGGCCTGCCACGAGTGGCTAATGTGGCGATCGCGCTGCTGCCCACCATGGTGACCGTCTATCTACTGATGACGGCTTGGGTGGTCATCAATCATCTGAGCGCTGTGCCTGGCATCTTGTTGAGTATTGTCAGCGAGGCCCTGTCGCCCACTGCGGTCGGCGGCGGATTTCTGGGCGTTATGCTGATAGGCATCAGTCGCGGGGCGTTCTCGAATGAGGCCGGTGTGGGCACCGAAGTCATGGCTCACGGTGCCGCCAAAACCAATGAGCCGATTCGCGAGGGCATGCTCGCCACGCTGGGTCCGGTGTTTGACACCTTGATCGTTTGCACCTGCACCGCCATCGTGATTTTGCTTTCCGGTAATTGGCAGCAGCCCGGTGAACTTTCGGGCATCACGCTCACCGCAAACGCCTTTCAAGGGCAGATGGGGGGCTGGGGGGTCGCGCTGCTCGGGTTTGTCGCGCTGATACTGAGCACCACCACCATGTTTACCGGCTGGTACTACGGTGCCAAATGTTTTGGGTTTTTAGTCGGTGCACAGTGGCAACCCTACTTTCGCTGGTTCTTTGTCCTTGCGGTCATATTCGGCGCGACGGTGAGTATTGATGTGGTCTTCAATCTGATCTCGGCGAGCTACGGGCTGATGGCGATCCCCACGATGATCAGCTCTATCGTGCTGGCCCCGAAAGTGGCCGCAGCGAGCCGAGATTATTTCG
>JAAEZV010000277.1 GCA_018222695.1 Gammaproteobacteria bacterium | reverse complement strand
AAACGTCAAAGGCCTCCACAGAGCTGAGTCATCCCAATCAACAGCCTCGATGAATCAGATTTAATGCGGCGGGTTTCGCGAGGCGATCGCGATGCCTTCGCCGCCATCGCGGCGACGCATGGGCCAGCCATAGAGCGGTTTGCTCTGCGGTTGTTGGTGCAGCGGCAGCGAGCCGAGGAAGTCCTGCAGGAAACCTTGATGAAGGCCTGGCGGGAGGCTGCCCGGTACGATCCTGACCGAGCGCGGCTCTCTACATGGCTGCACCAAATTGCTCACAACCTCTGCATCGATATTTTGCGACGGCACAGCCGCGAACAGCCACTGACGGAAAATGCTGACACAATCATCGGTTCAGACGAGAGCCCTGAGACCCTCGTACAGACCAGAGAAACCCAGCGGCAAGTGACGGTGGCCGTCATCGCATTGTCCCAGCGGCATCGAACCGCTCTCATCCTGACCTACTACCAATCCCTGCCCAACCGGGACGTCGCGCAAATCATGGGCATCTCGGTGCGAGCACTGGAATCCTTGCTGGTCAGGGCACGCCGAGAACTGAAAACAATACTTGAGGAGTCAATATGAAACCCTCCGATTCCCACACTGCCCTGTCGCTTGAGCGCGCCGTCGCCCTCCTCGATGCCTACGGCGCCTTACCCGACCGTTGGCCTGAGGCAGAGCGAGAGGCCATGCTGGCACTGCTGGCGAAATCTCCTGAATTGCGAACCCACAGACATGCGGCTACGAGTCTAGACT
The DNA here is from genome assembly GCA_018222695.1 of Gammaproteobacteria bacterium. GTDB lineage: Bacteria > Pseudomonadota > Gammaproteobacteria > Pseudomonadales > Halieaceae > Luminiphilus. The sequence continues at coordinate 2,287 of JAAEZV010000277.1, read as the reverse complement.
CGTTACTCGATCTGTGGGATCCGCAGCCACAGGATCACCCCTTTTCACTGCCGGAATCCCTGCCACCTCAACAGGCCCCGGAACGGCGGTGGCGTGCCATGTTCATCAATGACCTGCTCAATCCTCTAGTCGGCTGGCAACGCGTGGCCTTTGCCGCGACGCCAATCCTTATCGGCTTTTTCTGGGGTCTGCAGGGGGCGAATACTGTCGAGGACTGGTCGGTAGCAGAGTTCTCCCTACTCAATCCAATACCGGATGTCACATCCAATGAGTGAACGCTCAGTCAGTCACCCCCTGTTGCTGTTTTCTCTGGCAATCAACCTGCTTCTCATTGGCGCGCTGGCTGGAGAATGGGTCATCAGTGCCCGACGCCCGCCTCCTCCCATGCAATGGGCCACCAATGATTTGGATGTAGCGACTCGCGCTCGCGTAAGACAAATACTGGAGGAGCAACGGCCTGCTGCCCAAACGTTGAGACATGATCTAGGCGCAATTGATCAACGGCTCATGGCGGTGATTCGCGCCTCAACTCTGGACCCCGAGGCGCTCAACGAGACATTGTCGGATCTGCGTCGGACCAACGGGGAGTATCAGGCACTGCTTCACGCGTCTTTGGAATCGGTGCTACCTACTCTCACACCGCCTCAGCGGGTGGACGTGGTGAGGCGTTTACTTCGCGGCCACAGTGGGCCCCCTCATCGACACAAACCCGGACCGGGACGGCCCCCTAAACCCAGACGCGATGGCGAGGGATTTCCCCCTGTCCCCGAGGAACAACGCCCCCCTGACTGAAACTCGGCTGCGCTACTTTTTGACCCACTGTCCGTTAGGGGCCTGAATGAAGTGTCCCCGGGCAGTCTTGTTGATCGCCTTCTGCCCCGCGAGGGACTCCACGGAATTGAGGTCAATACCGTTTGAACGCGCTATCGACTGGTAGTTGGCGCGCCGCTGGTCGTTAACATCTCGCATTAGACTCTTGGCGTCGGCCGGGGCGCTGCGATCAACCAAGCCCAGATACCCATTCTGTTGCTCCCCGAGAAAACCTCGTGATTTCGCCGTATTCAAATCCATCGCCACCGCAGTCATCGTGGTAAAGGCCAGACATACGGCCAGGATCAATTTCTTCAATCTATTCATAGTCTCCTCCTCGCAACACGGCGATCCAAAGCCTCTAGAAGAGCTCGCTGTCGTCGTCGAAGAGATCATCCAGTTCCTTATCGACCTGAACCTTGATCTCGTGCTCGATCTTGACGTTGATGTTGAGCTCAATAGGGCCCTCGGGAGGCGCGACCGCAACCGTGGGCGTGCAACCCCAGCACCCGACAGCCAAAAACGTTATCGCGAAACAGCGTTGTACCAGCATATCTGCCTCTCTCACGGACTCAATGTTGTTGCTCAAACTTCCGCGCCACCCACAAATTGACCGACTCAATCGTTTGCAGGCTTTTTAATAGACTGAGCAGATTGTTCTCCAGAGTCAAATTCAATTTCACCTGGCGGCCATTCTCATAGTCCGGGTTGTTGCCCAGAACTGACGTCTGCAAAAACAGCACACCTGATTCATCGAGGGTGATATCAGCATCGAGCTGCTCAAAGTGCAGGTTCGACAATGCCGCGGCAACAGCGCTGACCCGTTGGTCGATCGCAGCCGGATCCACCGACGGCTGGTACTGCAAAAATCCGGGCGTGCCCCTGAGGGTGCCGGCGTCGACCAGCACCATGCCGTTCTGCCAGACGAGCGGCAGTGCCGCAGTCGCCCTGCCCTGAATAGTGACCCCCTCGGTGCCGGCAAAATCGACGACTGCGGCGAGATCAATATTGTTGAGATAAACCGTTCCTAAGGGTCCGTCAGAAGAAAAGTCCCGGAACTGATCGATGACCAGTTCACCCCCCAATGCATTGCCGCCGGCGTGGATGAGTAGCCAGCCTTGATCATCTTTGCCCACGGTGCCGGCCAGATCAGTCAGGGTCACGCCGGTATTGACCGCATCGAGCGAGAGCTCAATGGGCGCCACGGGTGCGATCTGGTTACCTGCGACACGCAGCGCAAAGGGGGCTGCCTTAAGCCCGGCTACACCCAGCCCGGCAGTACTGAAATAACCCTCTCTGGCCTGCCCCGACAGGGTCGCAACGACCCCCTCGTCACGCCACTCGCCTGAGGCATCTAGGCTGAGGTTGAGACTCGCGATCTCTATGCCAGCCAACTCCGGAATCGAGGCCGACAAGGTCGACTGCAGAGAGGGCCAATCCCACAGCGTGCTGTCTACCTGCGCCTCAAAGCGGGTCG
>JAAEZV010000276.1 GCA_018222695.1 Gammaproteobacteria bacterium | reverse complement strand
TGTTCGGAAAGGAAACGCTACCCCAAGCGGGCCGCGGCAACAAGGCAAATGGGGTGATGAGAGCGCCCAGTTAGCGCATATCCGCTATTTATATTGGTTGCCTCGGCACCATTTGATCCAGCGAGCTATACCGCCCTCGCCACCTCAAGCCTCTGTTTTTGCAGCTTTGCCAGAAATGCCCCCGGTGGCATGGGCCGTCCCCGGAAGAAGCCTTGATGCTCTAGGATGCCCACGTCAGTCAGCATTGATTCCTGTTCCGCTGTTTCGATTCCTTCTGCTATTAACTTCATGTCCAGAGAGTTTGTTAGCTGGCGTACATGTCTCAGAATGCTCATACTCCGTTCGGAGCGCCGGCCATTAGCAACAAACTGCCGGTCGAGCTTCAGAATGTCGGCATCAACATTCGCAATCCGCTCAAGGTTGCTATGACCAACGCCAAAATCATCGATGGCAATTTTGACACCAGAGTTTCGCAGCACCACGAGATCTTCATCATCAATGATGGAGCCCTTTATGCCAGAGTCTTGTTCGCTGATCTCAATGACCCATCCTCGCAGGTCAGTTTGCTTACGTCGTAATTCCTGAATAACTCGGGACTTGAACGCGGCGCTTGTAAGCGCTTCGGCTGTGTAATTGAAATGCACGTTAATCGGTATCGCTGAGCGAATCGCCGAGAAAAGTTTTTGCTTCTTTTCCAGTAGGTGATTCATATAAGGGGCTTGCCATTCCATCGTGACAAACGTGTTGAGATAGTGGTCAAGTGGCACGATCGAGCCATCTTCGAGCCGCCATCGCAGCAGGCATTCAGCGCCTGAGATGCTTTGCGTTGTTGTATTGAAGAAAGGCTGCACTGCGTAGCCAATTTGATCGGAGAGAATCGCCGCACCCACTTCGCGCGCAGGGATTTCTAGAGCATTCTCTTTGTCAGTAGCCATGCATGGATTCCATTCCAAAGCAGGAAGTAATGGTGGGGCACGGCCAAAAGGCAGTCAAGGTCCGTGTACCTGGTGTGCCAAGGACTGCCAATTGACGTCTTTCGGGCCGAAAACAGTCGATTTAAGTGCCATGCCTGAACAGGCGACGCGAGGCGAGAGACATTCACCCCAATTGATCAAGGAAGAGGCCGTTGCCCAACGCCCATCAGCTGTTGCCAGAAAATGGTGAGCTCTTCAGCGCCCGTCTCTCTTTGTACTGTCCACTCCACATGTTGAGTGGCTTCTTTTTCGGGCAGAATTCTGATGCCCCATAGCCCCTTAATGGCGTTGGGTAGCTGGGAGTAACGCATGTCGACAATTAAGCTGGCGTCACTACTGTCGATCGCTAACCAGTCGTCAGAAAACCAGCGAAAGCGCTCGATATCAGTTGCCTGCTGCGAGTCGGGGTCGAGCGAAGGGAAGTTTTCAGCAAGCCCGAGCGGGTGGGCCGACTCACCCGGGAAATAGGTCGGCGTTATCCCTGCACGGACAGCATCGACATAGTAGCGGCCGTCGTATTCATAAAGCGCTTTCCAGACCAGTAAATTGGCGAAGCCCGGCTTCACCTCAAGTCGAATAGGGTCGTGTTGGCGGTGGCTGACAATTTGCTCGGCGGCCGATAGGGCACGTTGATGTTGCACTAGGCCAAACCCCAGATAGCTCATCCCCCAGCACAATCCATAGACCGCGATCCTCGGCTGTCGCCGAATGGCAGACATCACCAAGAGAATCAGCAAAGGTAAGGTAAATAAGGGGTCGATGACTGACACGTTGTGCCACGCAAAGCGAGTGTCGGTCAGGGGCCAGAGTAATTGCGTGCCGTAGGTGGTGCAGGCATCCAGCAGGCCGTGGGTGCCGTAGCCGAGCGCGGCGAAAAACCACACGTTCTTAAAGGTCAGGCGCTGCTTGACCAGGGGATAGAAAACGCAGGCACAGATCAGCGCACCGACGGGGACAAAAAATAGCGAGTGTGTGAATTGCCGGTGGTATTCCAGCGCCAGCAGGGGGTCGGTATTGGACTGGATCAATACATCCAGATCGGGCGCCATGCCGGCCAGCGCGCCGATCCAGAGGGCGTGGCGCAGGGTGCTGGCTCTGCTACCCGATTGTGCGGCGGCAGCGCCAATCGCTGCCTGACTGAGGGGATCCATACATGTTCCGTCCTTGAGTTGCCCCCCAAATAGGCTCCGCCCAGTGTCTTGTCCGACAGTGCACGGGGGGCGCATTGGGAGCGCGCAGGAGGCGCACCTTATCAAAACTCGGGAACACGCCACAGTGTCGTGGTGCGGGGTGTGCGCGCAGGGCTTGGGGTAACATCACCCGCTCTGGGACTGAGTCTAATGAGACGCTTTTTCGATCGGAGGGGAGAGATGAGATTAAACGCTGCGCGCATCGCGCCGTTGGCTGAGGCGGACATGGCGCCCGAATTGCTCGCGTTGCTGGGGCCTCGCTTCAAGGCGATCCCGGTACTGAACATTTTCCGTACGCTGGCCCATGCACCCAAGGCCTTTAAGCGCTTTATGGCCTGGGGCGGTTATATTTTGTCGGAGGCCAACAGTCTCAGCCCCCGAGACCGAGAGCTGGTGATTCTGCGAGCGGGCTTCAATTGGAAATCTGGCTACGAATGGGCGCAGCACGTGCGCATCGGCTTGGACTGCGGTCTGACCGAGGCCGAGATTGCGCGCATCAAGACAGGCCCCGACGCCCCCGAGTGGCGTGCCAGCGATCGCGCGTTACTAATGGCCACCGACGAGCTGACCGCTGACGCTTTTATCAGCGACGCTACGTGGACCGCATTGGACGAGTATTCTGAGAAACAGCGGATGGATCTGGTGATGACGGTGGCCCAGTACACGCAGGTGTCGATGATGCTGAATACCTTTGGCGTGCAGTTGGATGAGGATCTGACACTGGATCCAGATCTGTGTCCGTGATCGAAGTGATCACTGTGAGGAGCTAACTCGTGTTGAAGCGTTTAGGTGTACCGGCTTGGCAGCGATGGCGACATGTGTTCCGCGCTGTATCGGTTCTGATGGTCGTCTTTTTCAGTTCGGAAGGCGCTGCCTC
>JAAEZV010000275.1 GCA_018222695.1 Gammaproteobacteria bacterium | reverse complement strand
CGGGCGGGTCCATTATCAATACGGCGTCATCCACGTCTTATCTGGCCATACCCGATGTCGCGTACACGACGTCTAAAGCGGGCGTGGTCGGTCTGACGAAGTCTGTCGCGGTGCACTGCGCCAACGAGGGATTCAATATCCGCTGCAACTCGATTCACCCTGGTGCGACGCTGACTAACATTCTCAAGACTGCCATTGAGCAGGCGCCTGAGGTGGAAGACGCCTGTAACAAGATGTCACCCCTCAATCGCATGGGTACGGTTGAGGAAGTCGCAGCCATGGCGCTTTTTCTGGCTTCTGACGAGGCAAGTTTCTGCACAGGTGGCCAGTACGCGGTCGAAGGGGGCACGGTCAGTCAGCACCCTAAGATGTGACGCTCCGAAACAAAGCAAGCTCTGGCCGCACTCTCACTTTGTGCCGCCATAACTGCTCAGAGGCATCATTCCTCTGCGGTGTCAGTCCGAAGCATTAATCAGGCTGGCACTAAATTGGTGCAGTCCCAAGCTTGTGGCCTTAACACGATCCTGTTGTACTCGACCAAGGTGCATTTCGCGCCAAAAAAAACAGGGGGTCTATATGAAAATGCTATTCACGGTGCTTGCTTCCTTCGCACTTTTAGTGGGGTGCGGTCAGAGTCAGGAGCCTGCCATTGAGGCGCCGGCAGCGCCTGCTGAGGCAAGCGCGCCGACCAACAATGTGATCGTGGACTATGTGTGGAATAACGTTGGACCGGATGTTACCGACGAGCAGTTCGCCGACATCGTGACGCGGTGGAACGCCCGTATCGACGCCGGTGGCTATGACATGGTGGGTGCCAATGTACTGAGGCCACAGTTTGAGACCGATGACTACGATGTTATTTGGGTGCTCTTATGGCCCTCGATGGAGGCTCGTGAGTCAGCCTGGGCGCACTGGAATGCCAATCAGGTAGAGGATTGGACTGCTGAGCTGGATGGCGCGCTCTCCTACGATGCTGAAAACGTCTACAGCTTTAGCCCGAGCGCGGGTCGTGAAAGCGACGTGAGTGCGACGCCAGAGGGAGGTACTTTTATCCCCAGCTTTGATTTCTGCAATTTCAACGAGGGCCATGATCAGGCCAGCCTTGACGGGTTCCGCGCTGATTACGATGCCTCGCTGGATGCGGATCCGTCCAGCGACTATGGCTACTGGATTATGGAGCCGCAGTTCGACTTGGAAGATGCGGACTTCGTCTGGCTTGATCTGTTTGCCGATGAGGAGGCGGCCCAGTCGGGTGCAGACAGTTGGAACGGTTCAGCGCTGCAGGCTGAATGGAATGCGATGGTTGAATGTCAGAACTTCACCTTTGCCGCCACGGCGATTCGGCGCTAACACACGACGAATCACACGACACCGGCGTCATGGTGACGCGGGTCGGATAGGCAAAGTCGGTGTAAATGGAAACCCCGCCTAGTGCGGGGTTTTTTCTATTAGCTCACCGCGCGGGTGGTGTTTCTCTCAAAGCGCGAGAGGAACCACTGGTGAAAGTGGTGCGTGGGAACATCCATGAGTGGCGTAAACAATCCGCCGTCGAAGGCGGGGGAGGCGCGGCCTCTTTGCATCCCCTCTACCACCGAGATGTCTTCGGCAAACACAGTGCTCCAGGCGGCGTGCAGGCTTTCACGCCGCTCCCGATAGGAATCTCCGACTCCGTCGCTTTCGGCATAATAAAACTGCAGTCTTTCCCGTGTCTGATCTACGGCCTCTGACAGCAGCAAAATGACAAAGAAGTGGTCGGCTTGAATGCCCAGCAATACGTTGGGGTAGAGTGACAGGTACTCCGCGGTTTTAAGGCGCTCACGATCCCACTCGGAAAACTGCGGTAGCGGCCCGCTGTCTCCCCGGTTCAAATCGTACACCCGGGTGCCCTGACCCGAGGCGAGCGGATCAACGGTCAGGTTGTAGTGCGCATCGAGGGGCGAGTAGGTGTTCAGATCAGGGTGGACGAAGGGCAGGTGATAGGACTCGCAGTAGTTCTCCACCGCCAGCTTGTAATTACTGTTTAGCACCAGTTCCATGGAGCCAAACTCACCCGCATCGGCGATGAGCTGTTGGTCGAACTCCGGTCCGGCGAGCTCGCGCCAGCGTGACAGTAACGGCTCTAGGTGCGCTGGCAAAGCCGGTGCATCACCAGAAAGATTGATAAAGACCACCCCCATGGACTCGTCGCAGCGTACGCTGTTCAGGGCATGGTCAGCGCAATCAAAGCCAGCCACTTCGTGCACGCCCATGCCACCGATATTGGGCGTCGTTTTGAGCTGCCCGCTAAGGTCGTAGCCCCACTTGTGATAGGGGCATCGGATGACCAGACCTGCATCACCGGCTTCGGCCACCAGCTGCATGCCACGGTGACGGCACACGTTGTGAAACACTCGTGCGCGACCCTGTTGGTCTCGCACCATCACCAGTGGCAGTCCCATAAACATGATGGGGAAGACGCTGCCGGGTTCTGCAATATCGCTACTGAAGCCCAAGCCTGCCCAGGTTTGGGCGATGACCGTATCCCGCTCTTTCAGCCATTCGTCGTAACTGGTATAGGCCCGATTGGGCAGTGCGGCACTGTGAGAAATTTCGGGGTTGGCCGCGCCATGAGGGCTAGCCGCTGCGGTGGAGGCGAGGGTGTCGTTGGGCGTCATGGCAAACATTTTCGTGGTCCAATGGCGAAAGTGTACGCCTGCCGCTGATTCGGGAAAATGATTTTTTCTCTGCACCCATAGTGCGATCTATCACGGTTGCGGAGGGCGCTAAAAAGCACTGGAAATGAGTGATTTAGCTCCATGGAAAGGGGCTGTTAGACACCGGATGCAGGTCTCCCTCTGCGTAGCGTGAGAAACGAAACGGATCGAGTAGCCCGGGCTTGTCGCCACAGATGGTCTGCGCGACCAGATCGCCCACGCCGATCATTTTGTAACCGTGGTTGGAGTCGGCAATCACGAAGCAGTTCTCTCGCATGGTGTCGAACACCGGAAAGCTGTCCGGGGTAAACGCGCCGATGCCGCCCGAGGGTTCTTTTTTGAATTGGGGCAGGGTGCCCGAAAAA
>JAAEZV010000274.1 GCA_018222695.1 Gammaproteobacteria bacterium | reverse complement strand
CATGGGATTCAAGGGGCTCATCAGATAGCAGCTTACTCGGGCCGTCGCGGGTGCCGATGTAGAGGAACCCGATCACCTGATCACCGGGGTCACCCCCCAGCGCCTCGACAACGTGAGGGTCGGTGGCATAGCCACCCGTGCGCCAAACGCAGCCGAAGCCAAGGGCATCCGCCGCTAGCTGCGCTGCATGGAGTGACGCCGCCACCGCGTGGCCCTGCTCGTCGCGGGATATTTTTTCATGATCCACAGCATGCAGGAGCCCGGCGAGCACCAGTGGTGCGCGCAATGGCGCATTGAGAGCCTTCGTTAACTGAGCGTCATCGGTGACGCCTTTCAGTTGGAGACTGCGCTGAAAGCACTCACCCAACGCCGAGCGGCGATCCCCGCTAATCACCACAAAACGCCACGGCCGCAACCGCCCGTGATCCGGCGCACGTAAAGCGGCCTGCAAAATCGTCTGTAGCTGATCGGCATCAGGACCCGGCTCGGTCAGACGCGGGTGGGAGTTGCGATTGAGCAATGTATCGAGGGTAGACATATCAGTACTTCTTCTTCAAAGCCGCGGCGTTTTCATAGCAGCGGCGCTTTCATGACAGCGGGGCTAGCGTAGCAAATGTCCGGCCTCAGTCGACTTGCCAACCCTCTGGCACGCCCCCGTTGAGTGAGATGGTCTGCCCGGCAAAGGCGATGGACTCAGAAGTCACGGTGACGTCGGCATCGGTGAGTACGCCCTCGTCAAAGTGGTAGCTGGGCGCCCAGTTGCCGGCGATGCGTTCGGCTTCTGTCGCGGCCTGGGCTGCCGCCACCGCCTCGCGACGATCCCGCCAGGCGGCAATCTCTTCCTGGCCGTGCGCACGCGCCAGCATCTGTTCGGTGGTCTCGGGACTCAATAGGGCAGCCGTGGCGTTGTTGCCACCAAACCCCTTGCTGTTGATCAGCGCGTAATCTAGTTCCGAACTGTCCTGCTCGCTGAGCGCAAAGTTGAGTCGGTCAGTGACCACATCATCAGCCAGCGCATCCACCGTATGGATGCGGGGAATCATCCCGTGTTGCCAGATACCGAGTGTTGCGGTGAGCTGATCCCCCGCCGCTGCGCCAAGCGAGTGACCCACGTAACTTTTAATCGCCGCAACCGGCCACTCTGAGACACCAAACGCTTCGGCAACCTTGTTGAGCAAGGTTGATTCAGTGACACGGTTCTGGGGCGTCCCTGTGCCGTGCGCCTGAACCATGCCGCGATGTTTGAGCCGCTCATCACCCAGGATATTGCGCAGCGTTGCCATGGCCTCTGCCACGGTCAGATAGTTGCCCGCTCCGGGGCCGGAAATTGACTTCTTGGCGCCATCAGCACGCACGCTGACAAACGGCGCGCCGGCAAGTATGGGGGCACCCAGTTCGAGCGCCAGCGCGTCATCCATCAGGATCACTACTTGCGCCGACTCTGCCATGGTAAAGCCGCAGTTCTCGCCAAAAGGGCGGCAGGCCCTGCGGTTATCCACCTGCTCGCCCTCGGCAAGACCATCGAGTTGCCGAAGCCCTTTGTCGGTGGCCAGCGCGCCCATGGCGACATAACCATCCATCACCTCGACATTCACAGGCGCTTCCGCTGCGCCCACGAAGGCAATGCGCGATCGCCCGGCGCGAATATCAGCGATACCCAGACGCAGGTTGTAAAGAAAAGTGGCGCAGGCGCCGAGCGCGGGCCCGGTCGCACTCATAGTGCCCAACACGTAGGCGCTGGCAAAGTCACCCGGCATCTCGGCGAAACCAAATGGGCACTGCTTTGAACTGACGCGACGCCCCTGCAGACGCGCTCGGAGCATGCCGCCCGATCCCGCGTCGTCGAGCTGACCCATTGCGCTGGAGATGTATACGCTCACAGCATCCGCGGGCACCTTATCGGCCAGCGCGGCCCAATCCATCCCCAGGTCCGCGAGCGCATCCGACATGGCAAATACGGTCATCTGCACTGCGCGGGGATGATTACGCGAGGGGTAGAGATCCCCTGGATTGAAACCGGTCGGCAACTGCCCTGCGCTGCTCACGTCAAACTGGCGGATGCTGGGTAGCAACACGTCAGACTCGGGCCCAAGCGTCACCCGAACCCGTTTGTCATCCAGAGACGATGTCTGCCCACCGATGACTTCACCCTCACCGATGCCGCCCGGGTTGTAATCGAAGAGCCCCTGAGCTTGATCGGCACTCACCTGGGCTCGCCGGTGCCAAGGCACCGCGCGATGATCAAACCAGTCTTTTTCAATTTCGCGCACCAGCGTGTGCTTCAGGAGGGTGTCGGCATCCGCCGTGCCCATCATCTGCGCCAACGCCGCCTCGGTCTCGGCCCGATCGGTGGCCGAAAGGTGATCCCAGATCATTCGCCGGTATGCGTGACGCCGCGACGTGCGGCCAGCGCTGTTGATACCACCTGCGGCAACCATGACGGGCAGTCTGAGCATGGGTTCTCCACCTTGCTAAGGAACACGGACTCCCGAGGAACCCGCGAAAGCCGGGCAGTTTACCCTCGACAGGGGTTATTTCTATGCGTATAACGCCATATATTATGATTATTACGCCAAATACCGGGCCACTTTTTCGCATCGCGGCACTGACCCACGAGGACATGCTGGCCTCGTCGCTCACGCTGCCGCTCGAGATTCTGACCGGTGCGGCACAGGCACTCGGTCGCACGGGCCGGCAGCGGCTCAATATTGGTTGCTTCAGCCAGGCCGGCGGTCCAATCACAATTCAGAGTGGGCTGACGCTGGCGACCACACCACTCACCGAGCTCACTCAGGCTGACTTGTTGATTGTGCCCGCCATCTGGCGTCAACCGCAGCGAGTATTGCGCCGCCACCCAGACCAGATCGCAGTCATTGACCGACACGTTGGTGCAGGAGGCCTGACGATCAGCGTGGGCTCAGGCAGCTTTTTGCTCGCAGAGACCGGCCGAATGAGAGACAGGGCGATGACCACTCACTGGCATTGGTTCGACACCTTTGCGCAACGCTACCCCCGGGTGCAGCTGGAGCGCCGTCAGCTGATCACCCAGTCTGACAATG
>JAAEZV010000273.1 GCA_018222695.1 Gammaproteobacteria bacterium | reverse complement strand
GCTCACGCGCCATCTCACCACTCAGAAGCGCTGGCACCACCTGACCAAATTCATCGACGATGGGTCGGTTGACCACCTGGCGGAGATCTCGCGACAAGAGTGCCCAAGTCTGATTGATATCGTAGGCACGCTCGCTCGCGCCGCGCAGGCTCTCAGCACCGGAGAGCGCGGAAGACAAACCGGTATAGGCCACCACCGAAATCAAGGCGGTGATCGCCATGGCGATCAGCACCTCTACCAGCGTAAAACCCGAAACAGACGAGCTACCGCGCGCCATTGGATTGCTCCTGGGCGAGATAACCATCGAGGGTATGAACGGGTGATGCCTCCCCGTCTTCCTGATCAGACACCACAATTTGATAACGAAAAAAACCGGGGACCTCGGTCTCCTCCCCTTCGCTCCACCAATACCAGCTGCGACCTGCCAATTCCTCACTGCCCGACACCTGGCCGGTTTGCAACGAGCCCTTTGCGCCTAAGACCAAGCGCAGCTCGGCCAGGCGATTGGCCGCAACCCATTGCGCGTGAGTGCGGTCCTCGAGGTAGCGTAATCCATCTAACTGCTGTGACAGCGTGACCAGCAGCGCGGGCAGGGCGACCGCCACCACCGCCAGCGCCACCATGACCTCGACCAGGGTAAAGCCAAGCGGCGCGAGGGTTGCGAGTGAACGATTGGCTTCGCCACGCAAAGGGTCAGTCCTCTGCATCGGCCCTGCCTCGGGGCAAGAGGGTCATGCGGCCCAACAGATCCCACTCCAGCCGGTACAGCAATTCGCCTGTGCGCGAATCCAGCCAGCTCAGTGACCCCGGTGTCATCTCGCCACCTGCCCAGGCGACGATCTGTGGTGAGGGGTTGAGGTCGGGATCATGAGGCAGCAGCTCGACTTCCGGTTGGCCCGACAGATCGAGCCGGAGCTCGAAGCCTGCCGACAGTGTCAGCGGCTCGAAGACCTCGGCGCTGCCGCGCGGTGCCGCCCAGCCCTGATCAAATCGTCTCAACCAGATACCCTCATAACCGGATGAGTCCATGTCACTATCCCGGGCAATGAACAGTCCGTGGTCGGTAGCAGATAAGCCCGCCTCAGCGCTTGCGAAGGCCAGCAGGCCGGAGAGATGGCGCACTTCGCCCTCCAGCTCCAGCTCGGCGCCGCCCCGGCCCACGTTGAGACTCACTACGCCGGTCAGCAACACAATCACGAATACCGCGACCAGCAGCTCAATCAGGCTGAAGCCGCGCACCCTACTGTTGAGTCTCATCGAACCGTCCTTGTCCGAGCGCCCGGGGCTCAGCCGCTTGTCTGATTCCAGTTGCCGATATCGGCGTTCTGGCCTTCCCCGCCCGGCAAGCCATCGGCGCCCATCGAATAGATGTCTGTCTCCCGGTACTCGCCGGGGGACAGGTAAAGGTACGGTCGACCCCACGGGTCCATCGGCAGTTCGGAGAGATAGCCGCCCCGCTTGAAATTACGCGGCTCGGGTTCCAGCGAGCTGGGCGTGACCAGCGCCTCAAGCCCCTGCTCGGTGGTGGGATACACGTAATTGTCCAAACGATAGATCTTCAACGCCGTCTCAATAGACTTGAAGTCAGCCTGTACTTTTTGGATGCGGGCGTCATCCGCACTGTTGAGCACGGTCGGTGCGACAACGCTGATCAACAGCCCCATGATGACCAGCACCACCAAAATTTCGATCAATGAAAAACCGCTCTGTTTCGTCATGGGTGCTTACCTCACCATCGTATTCAAATCAAAAATCGGGAGCAGAATGGCGAGCACAATGGTCAGCACCAGCCCCCCCATAAAGACGACCATCGCGGGTTCGAATAACCCCATGATGGTTCCCAGTGTCATTTCCAGTTCGCGTTCCTGGTTCAGCGCCGAGCGCTCCAGCATGGTCTCCAGATCTCCACTGGATTCTCCCGAGGCCACCATATGCACCATCATCGGTGGAAAAAATGCCTCCTGAGAGAGCGCCCGGCTGAGACTGGCACCCTCCTGTACCGCTACCGACACTGTGGCGCTGGCTTCGCGGAGCACCAGATTAGTCATCACCGCACCCGCAATACGCAAGGCATGAATCAAGGGTACGCCCGACGCCATCAGAATACTGAGTGTCGAAGCAAACCGGGCGCTGTCCAACGCGATCAGTAACCCGCGCAGACCCGGAACACGAAGCAGCAACATGTGCCAGCGCTTGCGCCGACCGGGGTGTTGCAGCAACCGTCGAGACAACATCACGGCCGCAACCAACAACACTAGGCAATACAGCGCGTAAGCGCGCATGAAGTCGCTGACCCAAATCAGTCCCACCGTGAGCGGAGGGAGCGCTTTTTTGGAGTGCGCAAAAATGCCCACCAGCTCAGGAACTACGAAAATCATGAGCGCCGAGACCACGGCCACCGCCACCGCGATCAACACAAAGGGATAGATCAGCGCCATCTGCAGTTTCTGCGCCGTGTGCTGGCGGGTCTCTGTGTAATGCGCCAATTGCTCAAGCACCGGCGCAAGCTGGCCCGCCTCCTCGCCCGCATTCACCATCGCCCGATACATCTCGCCGAACGCTTGAGGGAACTGGTTCAAGGCGTGTGCCAGCGTGTGGCCCTCTGCAACCTTGGAGCGCACCTGCAGCATCATAGATTTGATCGCGGGCTTGCGGCTCTGATCAGCGACCGCCTGCAGGCACTCATCCAGTGGCAGTGCCGAGGCCACCAGAGTGGCCAATTGCCGCGTCAGCAGCGCCAGATCGCCAGCGCCCAAACGCTTGGCAAACCATCGTAAGCGCTGGCCTTCACCTGACCCGCCCGCATTCGTGGCCTCAGCGACTTCCACCGGTCTCAGGTGGCGCTGCCTGAGCGTCCCTCGCACCTGGCGGTCGGAATCGCCTTCCAGGACGCCTTTGACCAATTTGCCCTCATCGTTGAGGGCCTTGTAACGAAAGGCCGTCATGGATCAGTTGACCGCGGTCACCCGCAGCACTTCCTCGAGGCTGGTATCGCCAGCGATGATGCGGCGGCGCCCGTCTGCATCGATGCCCGGACTATATTCGCGCGCCAGGCGCAGCAGCGATTGCTCC
>JAAEZV010000272.1 GCA_018222695.1 Gammaproteobacteria bacterium | reverse complement strand
CCCAGCGTCTCTGTGCCCACTGGCACCGAGATCGGTGCGCCGGTGTTTTCCACATCCAGGCCGCGACTCACACCCTCAGAGGGGCCCATGGCAATCGCGCGCACTACGCCGTCGCCCAGCTGCTGCTGAACTTCGAGCGTCAGCCCCTTGTCACCCACCATCAGTGCGTCATACACCTGGGGCACGCTGTCACGGGGGAACTCCACGTCGATGACGGCGCCGATAACCTGTACGACCTTTCCGCTACTCATTTTCCGGTCCTCGTTTCACATTCTGTGCAGCGGTCATTCCACTGCGTGCTTTCATTCCAGAGAAGCGCTGCATCAGCCAATGGCTGCGGCGCCTCCCACAATCTCTGCCAGCTCCTGCGTAATCGCGGCTTGTCTGGCTTTGTTGTAGACGAGCTGAAGCTCCTCGATCAGCTCACCCGCATTGTCCGTCGCGTTTTTCATCGCAATCATTCGAGCCGCCTGCTCACAGGCTCCGTTCTCAACAACCGCCTGATACACCTGTGACTCGATGTATCGCACCATCAGAGCGTCTAGCAGCTCCCGCGCATCGGGCTCGTAAACGTAATCCCAGTGGTGCGACAGTAATTGGTACACCTGTGACTCGATGTATCGCACCATTAGAGCGTCTAGCAACTCCCGCGCATCGGGCTCGTAAACGTAGTCCCAGTGGTGCGACAGCGATTCGCTGTCTTCAGCCTTCAGCGGCAACAGCTGCTCTACCTCGGGCGACTGGGTCATGGTGTTCACGAACTCATTGCTCGCGAGGTACAGCGCGTCGATGCGCCCATCCGTGTAGGCGTCCAACATGGTCTTCACGCCGCCAATCAAATCTTCCAGGGCAGGCTCTTCACCGAGATCTCTCACCGACGCGGTGACATTACCGCCCACGCTGGCAAAAAACCCTGCTGACTTGGCGCCGACAAGACAGAGCTCCACTTCAACGCCTTCGTCCTGCATCGCCTTCATGGACTGGATCGCCGCCTTGAACAAATTGATATTCAAGCCGCCGCACAAGCCACGATCCGTTGACACAATGATGTAACCGGCGCGTTTAACCTCGCGCTCCTGCATGTAGGCATGGCGGTATTCCGGTGTGGAGTTTGCAATGTGACCCACGACGGCACGCATTCGCTGCGCGTAGGGCTTGCCCAACTCCATACGGTCCTGGGCGCGCCGCATTTTACTCGCCGCCACCATTTCCATCGCACTGGTGATCTTTTGAGTACTCTGAATACTCGAGATCTTGGTGCGGATTTCCTTGCCAACAGCCATTCGTACTTACCAGGTCTGCGTAGACTTGAAGGTTTCGATAGCGGACTTGAAAGCGGCCTCGCGGTCGTCATCCCAGCCGCCGTCGGCCTCGATCGCTTGCATTACGTCGGCGCACTCGGATCGCATGTAGCCCAGCAGCGCGGACTCAAAGTCGCCGATTTTGGCTACCTCTACGTCCTGCAAGTAGCCTTCGTTTCCGGCATAGAGCAGGACCCCCATCTCCGCGATTGAGAGTGGTGCGTACTGCTTCTGCTTCATCAACTCGGTAATGCGCTCGCCGTGTTCCAGCTGCGCCTTGGTCGCGTCATCGAGATCCGACGCAAACTGCGAGAACGCCGCCAGCTCGCGGTACTGTGCCAGAGCAGTTCGAATACCGCCTGAGAGCTTCTTCACAATCTTTGTTTGTGCAGCACCACCCACTCGGGAGACCGAAATACCCGCGTTCATGGCTGGGCGCACGCCGGCGTTAAACATGTCCGCCTCGAGGAAGATCTGGCCGTCAGTAATCGAGATCACGTTGGTCGGTACGAACGCCGAGACGTCACCCGCCTGCGTTTCGATCACAGGCAGGGCGGTTAACGAGCCTGTCTGGCCCTTCACTTCGCCACCGGTAAATTGCTCTACGTAGTCAGCGTTGACTCGCGCTGCACGCTCAAGCAGTCGCGAGTGCAGGTAGAAAACGTCTCCAGGGTAAGCCTCACGGCCGGGCGGTCGTCGCAGTAGCAGAGAGATCTGCCGGTAGGCGACCGCTTGCTTGGACAGGTCGTCATAAATGATCAGCGCGTCCTCACCACGGTCGCGGTAGTACTCGCCCATGGTGCAACCCGCAAACGGCGCGAGATATTGCATTGCCGCAGGATCAGAAGCGTTGGCGGCCACCACAATCGTGTGCTCCATCGCGCCGTGCTCCTCGAGCTTGCGCACGACGGATGCCACCGATGAGGCCTTCTGGCCCACCGCCACATAGATACACTTAATGCCGGTGCCTTTTTGATTGATGATCGCGTCGACCGCGATAGCGGTCTTACCCACCTGCCGGTCGCCAATAATCAGCTCGCGCTGACCACGACCAATCGGCACCATGGCGTCGATCGCCTTCAGACCGATTTGCACCGGCTGGTCAACAGACTGTCGGGCGATCACGCCTGGCGCAATCTTTTCAATGGCGTCAGTCTCAGTAGTTTCAATGGCACCCTTGCCATCAATCGGGTTGCCGAGAGAGTCCACAACGCGGCCCTGCAGCGCAGGACCAACAGGCACCTCGAGAATTCGACCCGTGCAGCGACAAGTCTGGCCTTCGGCCAGCTGCTTGTAGTCGCCCAACACGACCGCGCCCACCGAGTCGCGCTCGAGGTTCAAGGCCAGGCCGTATACGCCGCCATCGAACTCGATCATCTCACCGTACTGGACCTCTGTGAGGCCATGGATACGGATAATGCCGTCCGTAACCGAGACAATAGTGCCCTCATTGGTGGCCTGCGAAGCGACTTCAAGCTGGTCGATACGCTGCTTGATCAGGTCGCTGATTTCCGAGGGGTTGAGCTGTTGCATGACTATTCCTCTGTCATTGGGTCAGCGTGCCCGCCAATTTATTCAGGCGGCCGCGAACTGAGCCGTCGATCATCAGATCGTCGGCACGAATGAGCGCCCCTCCCAGTAATGAGGGGTCGGTTTCTGATGTCAGGGTGATGCTGCGGGCCAGCTTTTCCTGCATGGTGTCGGCTAGCTGCTGTGTTTCGGCATCACTCAGGGGGTATGCGGAGGTCACATGGACCGCCACGGTGCTCTC
>JAAEZV010000271.1 GCA_018222695.1 Gammaproteobacteria bacterium | reverse complement strand
CACCTGGTCAGAGGGCTTTAGAACCGGCCTGCTGAACCGACCCGGCGGCGCATACCAAGCAGCCAACGACTACACCGTCCCATTCGATGTGAAGTCTGACGAACTGATCAATATCGAGCTGGGCTGGAAACTGGACATGCTGGATAACACCCTGCGCTTCAACGGCTCGGTGTTCTTCCTGGATATCTCAGATCTGCAGACCACGATCTTTGATACCAGCATTGTTAACCTGTTCTTCTCGGACAACGCTGCTAACGCGGAAGTGACAGGTCTCGAGGGTGATATCACTTGGGCGCCAACAGGCAACCTTACGATGGGTGCGGCTTTCTCGTTCCTCGATACAGAGATAACAGACACGCTGACTCCGTCTACAGATGTGCAGGAAGGCCTCGAGTTGGCTTACGCGCCAGAGTTCCAAGGCAATGTCTGGATGCGCTACGAGTGGACTATGGGTAACGGTTGGATGGCTCACGTGATGCCCAGCATCAGCCACTCTGCCAAATCCTACAGTGACATCATCACCATTAATCGCATGGACGTGCCTAGCTGGACCTTGGCCAATGTCACTGCTGGCATTTCATCGGATAAGTGGATGGTTGAAGCTTTTGTTACCAATCTCACCGATGAGCAGGTGGTCACAGGCGCCAACTACGTCAACGACCGTGAGCGTTTGGCAGTGGCACCGCCCACTACCCTTGGTGTTCGAGTCTCCTTCGACTTCTAAGAAAAGTCGCCAGAGACGCCTCTTGAAAAAGTGCCCCAATCGGGGCACTTTTTTTGTCTGTTAACTTTCTGCGATGTAATACAAAACCATGACTGCTTCTCCTGCCAAAGAAGATCCGGACGCGCTGGGGGCCGTGCAACGGCTGCTGCAGCAAGGAGAAATCGCCAAAGCACTTGAGACACTCAATAGCCTTGCTGACAGCGCTCAGTCCTCGGTTATGGGCCAATACATGCGGGGTGTCTGCTTGCGACTGATGCGCGATTTCGCCAATGCGGAGTCCGCTCTTAGGCAGCTGGTAGAAGGCAATCCTTCCTATGGCAGGGCTTTTCAGGAGCTTGGTCACCTGTATCGAGACGCTAACATGCCCACCGAGGCACTTAATGCCTACGCCACTGCCTGTCATCTCAACCCCGGCCTCAAAGCCAGTTGGGCGGCGCAGAGAGACCTGATCGGTACAAACTCACCTGAGCGCGCGGCTCAGATTAATCAAAGGCTTCAGTGGCTGGAGGCTTTACCACCGAGCCTATTGGCAAGCTGGGACCTTCTTCACGAAGGCAAGCTGCATCGGGCCGAGCAGCTGTGCCGGCAGTTTATGCAGCAGAATCCTCAGCACATTGATGGGATGCGCATACTGGCAGAAATTGCCACCCGCCATGGCGTTTTGGAAGACGCTGAGTTCCTTCTTGAGAGCGCTGTAGAGTTCGAGCCTGAGCATAGGCAAGCGCGAATCGACTATGTACAGATCCTCAGCAAACGACAGCGCTTCCAGCACGCGGTAGGCGAGGCCAAAGCGCTGCTTGATCAAGCGCCTGATAATCCTCAACTGCAATCACTTTACGCCATTCAATGCATGCAGCTAGGAGACTACGAGTCGGCGCTGACGCTGTTCGATAAAATTTTGAGCCGTGTTCCCGATGATCCCGTGACCAATGTGTCAAAGGGCCATGCATTAAAGACGGGGGGTCGGTCAGAGGATGCGATTGCCGCTTACCGCGCCGCCTTGAAGTCCCAGCCATTTTATTGTGATGCCTGGTACTCGTTGGCGAACCTCAAGGTCTATCAGTTTGATGATGACGAGTTGTCATCGATGCAAGCACTTGATGAGAATCCGCATCTCGGCGGCCAGGACAGGGTCTACCTTCAATTTGCTCTGGGTAAGGCATTTGAAGACCGAGAGAATTATCAGCAATCGTTTCACCACTACGCCAAAGGCAACGCCATCAAAAAGGCGCAACTGCAATATAAGGCCGAAGGCACCACTCAGGAGTGCGAAGATCAAATCGCCGCATGCACTCACGAGATCTTTAACCGGGAAACAGGGTGCTCGGCACCTGACCCTATCTTCATTCTTGGACTGCCGCGTGCGGGCTCCACTTTGCTTGAGCAGATTCTCTCTTCACACAGCATGGTCGACGGCACGCTGGAGCTACCCAATGTACTGTCAATCAGCGGCAAGCTGCGGCGCCTGGGTCAGCGAGAAGGCAATCAAAAATATCCTTTCAATCTGGCAGATCTGTCTTCGGAGCAACTCGCGACATTGGGCGAAGAATTCATTCGCGATACACAAGTGCACCGGATGGGCGCGCCCTTCTTTATCGATAAGATGCCCAACAACTTCCGCCACATAGGGCTCATCAAGCTCATGCTGCCCAATGCCAAGGTCATTGATGCACGCCGGGACCCCATGTCCTGCTGCTTTTCGGGCTTCAAGCAGTTGTTCGCAGAAGGGCAGATGTTCAGCTACGACCAGGAAGATATTGCCCAGTACTACCTCGACTATGTGCGACTGATGGACCACTGGGATGAGGTCATCCCCGGCTATGTGCTGCGCGTGCAGCATGAGGATGTGGTGGCTGACCTTGAGACTCAGGTGCGGCGGATGCTCGATTTCTGCGGGCTCCCTTTTGAGGAGTCCTGCCTCGAATTCCATAAAACAGAGCGCAACGTGCGAACGCCGTCATCGGAGCAGGTGCGACAGCCGATTTTCTCGACCGCGCTGGAACAATGGAAGCACTACGAACCGTGGCTGGGACCGCTTAAAGCCCGCCTTGGGCCTGACTGGGTCGCACAGGACTAAAGCCCCAAGCAGCTTACTGGGCTTTGACCCACTCCAGAATGGAAGAGAAATCCCGCGGGCCATTGCCCTCACCCTGATGGTCTGAATAGGCTGCCATGGCCTGTTTGCCCATCTGGTTATTGAGCCCGCAGCTTTCTGCGACCTCACAGGCCAAGCCCAGATCCTTGACCATCAGATCGACCATAAAACCGGGCTGATAGTTATTACTGGAAGGCACACCCGCCATCACATCGGGCCAAGGGTTATAGACCTGCAGTGACCAGTTGTTACCGGAGCT
>JAAEZV010000270.1 GCA_018222695.1 Gammaproteobacteria bacterium | reverse complement strand
AGGGTCCCCCAGGGTGGAGGTGTACAGGGCACGCCGAGCGGTGAGACAAAACCGAGCCAACGCCGATTGCAGTAGGGTGTGCCCTCGGAGGGTTCGAGCAAGAACGGACCGTCCGCCACTGGCTCCGGGCCTTCGCCGTCACACTGATCCCGGGGAATCAGCTGCAACACTGTCCCCATGTGGAGCGTGTTGACCACTAATTTCTGGCGACCGGGATCAATCGATGGCCCCCCCCAGTTTTGTCCGCCGAAGGCGCTGGGCATGTGCAGCGCACCCTCCAGCGCAGCGGGGGTAAACGGCCCTTCATACCGTAAATTGGCTAGCGTATCTTCGCAGGCCCACTTGTCCCAGGGGACCAAGCCCCAAACAGGATCTCTCTCGCCCGGCAAATCGAATAACGAGCGAGGCTTGGTGGGGACTGGCTGGGTGGGAGACGTATAGTCACCCGGCACGGTCCCCTGCGGCATCGGCACCTCTTCGACCGGGAACAGCGGCTCACCTGTCACCCGATCCAGCAGAAAGACATAGCCCTGCTTAGTGGTTTGGGCCAAGCCCTTGACCTCGCGGCCTTCGATCTCTGCTTCAAACAGGGTCGGCTGGGAGGGCACGTCGAAATCCCAGATATCGTGATGCACGGTTTGGAAGTGCCACACCACTTCTCCCGTGGCGATCGACAAGGCCACTACCGAGCTCGAGTAGTAATCCAGGTTGCCGCGGTGGCCCCCGTAGTAGTCCGGCGACGTATTGCCCGTGGGGACATAGACCAGACCCAGTTCAGGATCGACCGACAGGTAGGACCAGGAATTGGTCGTGCCCTGCTGATAGCGCTGATCTGTGGCGCTGACTGAGGACGGAACTTTATCTTCGCTATCGCTCCCAGCTGCGGCAGAGGCCGACGGTTCAACGGCGACAATGGGCTCCCAGGCCCACAACAGTGCGCCGGTGGTTAAATCGTAGGCGCGCACCACACCACTGGGGACGGCGGTGGTGATGTTGTCTGCCACCGAGCCGCCGGTGATCAACGTATTGTCGGTAATTGCCGGCGGGGTATTCAGCATGTAGAACCCTGCCTCATAGGGGCCAAGGCCTTTACTGAGGTCAAGTTCCGCCACCTCACCAAACGGGCAGGTCTGACCGGTAACCGCGTCCAGGCCAACCACCCGCGCATCCATGAGCGGTGCAATGACCACACGATGGCAAGGCTCGGTCGGTGGGACGCGCTCGTCAGTCCATTGGGTCACGCCGCGACAACGCGGCATAGGGAAGCTTTCCAGGTCTATGTCGGGGGAATAGGACCAGCGCTCTACCCCGGTTTCGGCTTGAATAGCCAGAATGCGGTTAAAAGGGGTGCAGAGATACAAGTGATCTTCGATGAGCACCGGTGTGGCCTGCCAAGACGACTGCAGTGGCTCCTCGCCGCTCAATCCACCGATGAAGTTCTCGCCCTCTCTGAAGTCCCCCGAGCGATGCGTCCACGCGATCTCCAGTTCCCCAACATTGTCCGGGGTGATTTGCGTCGCGTGACTGAAGTGCCCACCTCCCTCGTCCGCGCCGGGAAGTGACCATCCTTGATAGGGCGCGGCTAGAGCGTGGGACGCGACCAGTACTGTCGCCAGCTGCACGAAGAGGATCAGTCCGACCCGCAGACTGTCATGCCTCCTAGCCAGGAGTTCAGAAGGGTGATCGTTGGCGATGCCCCGATACCCGGTGAAAGTCATCGCCACCCTGCTTACCTCACCACCACCGGGTCACCCGATGTCGGCGTGACGTGATTACCGTGGCCGAAGGGCAAATTGAAACCCTCAGGAAGGTCCTCGGTCATATCGAGCACCGCGGCCAGTCGGCCCACTCCCACATAGAGCGCGCAATGCATCAGTAGCTCCACAATTTCGGCTTCTGAAAAGAGCGCTTTAAGCTGCTCAAAAAATGCCCCATCGATGGATAAATGATCGCAGGCGAATCGGTCGCCCAGTTCAACCGCGAGGCGTTCCCGGTCGTTGAGAGACTCCGCTTCATGTGGCTGTTCCAAGCTACAGACATCGTCTTCGGAGACGTCGGCATTGGCTGCGCGATAGCGGATTGCCATGCAGCTCCGGCACTGGTTGTGGAACGCCACGCGTAATCTCAATAGCTCGATCAAACGCTCAGGCAGCGTCCGCTTAGTCACCATGGCCCCGCCAAAGCCGAGTAATCCCATGGCGAGTTCCGGTGAGTGGGCGAGCATCCTTGTGATACCCAGCTCTAGCTCTGTCGCACTGTCTGCGGCGACGAATGTTCGGAGTTCTTCACTCCACTCGGAGGTCGGTACAAAGCTGATGCGACTCATGGGTTCCTCTTCTTATGTCGTGTGAGTGCTTGAATTGGCATTCTAGAGGGGCGCTCGCGGCGTGACCACTCGTTCCAGAGACTGGCTCGGGGTCTAAATCGATTGCGGTGTTAACACGGTGACGGGTTGCGGCGCTCCACGGGTGGCAACAGTTGATAGCAGAGGGTTTTCAGCGCACGATCTCCGCACAGAAACGGCGCGCTTACGAAGCTATTGGCGCCGCGACCACCCAACGTGTAGTGACAGCAAATTACGCCCAAAGAGACTGGGTTGGTAGACCGGTTCAGGACGATCCGGTAGCAACCAAAAGCGGTCATAGCGGCGGGTGAGCGCCTGAAATGCACTGATGATTTCTTGACGGGCCAGTGCGGCACCCACGCAGACATGCCGGCCCATGCCAAATGCGAGATGACTGCCCGGTTTTTTTCTCTGGAGATCGATGCGATCCGGCTCTGAAAATTGCGCCTCATCGCGGTTGGCTGCGCCAAAGCGAATATTCAGCAGTTCACCTTCCTCAAGAGTGACCCCCGCGAGGTTGCTACTGTGAGCGCAGCGCCTGAACATGCCTTGCGCCGGCGATTCCAGCCGCAGAATCTCTTCCGCCAATGTCGGGATCAGCGCTGGTTCGGCGAGCACATTGTTGAGTGCGTCGTGGTCCTCAATCAGTAGTTTGAGACCCGAACCAATCGCCGCGGTTGTGGTCTCGTTGCCGGAGGCCAGGAGATCAATGGTGATGATGGTCATCAGCTCCTGCATGGTGAAG
>JAAEZV010000269.1 GCA_018222695.1 Gammaproteobacteria bacterium | reverse complement strand
GTGGCGATCCGCGTGACGTCATCACCGGCCTTGGCTGCGTTGTGCAAGGCATTTGACGGACCATTGGTGTCGACCAGTGCGAACCCTGCGGGGCTTCCGCCACCGCACAGCATCTGGGAGCTGCGGCGTTACTTCGGCACGACATTACCCGCATTTCCGGGCGCTATTGACCCGGCGGGCAAACCATCAACAATACGTCGTGTAGAAGATGGATCGGTCATCCGCGGTTAAATAGAGAATAAGGAGTAGTCCATGGATGCGGAGGCAGTAGAGGCCTACCTGACATCACTTCAGGACCAGATCTGCGGGGAGCTCGAGGCCATCGATGGTGGCGCGACTTTCGCTACCGAATCCTGGGATCGGCCGGAAGGCGGTGGCGGCATCAGCCGGGTATTGGCTGAGGGCGATGTGATCGAAAAGGGCGGCGTGAACTTTTCTCATGTGGTTGGCGCGGGCATGCCCGCGTCGGCCACACAGCACCGTCCGGAACTCGCCGGACGCAGCTTTCGGGCCATGGGGGTTTCTTTGGTCATTCACCCCCGCAACCCGCACGCGCCGACGTCTCATGCCAATGTACGCATGTTCATGGCAGAGAAACCCGGCGAGGAGCCGGTGTGGTGGATGGGAGGCGGGTTCGACCTGACGCCTTACTATGGCTATGAAGAAGACGCCGTTCATTGGCATGCCACCGCCAAGGCTGCTTGTGACCCCTTTGGTGAGGACGTCTACCCTCGCCTGAAGAAATGGTGTGACGACTATTTTTATCTGCCCCATCGCCAGGAGCCGCGCGGAGTGGGCGGGCTTTTTTACGATGACCTCAATGATTGGGGATTCGAGAAGACGTTCTCCTTCATGCGCAGCGTGGGAGACGGGTTTCTCAAGGCCTATGCGCCAATATTGGAGCGGCGCATGAACACGCCCTGGACAGAAGCGCAGCGTCAATGGCAGCTGTATAGGCGGGGGCGCTACGTGGAATTCAACCTGGTCCACGATCGCGGCACTTTGTTCGGCTTGCAAACCAATGGCCGCACCGAGGCGATACTGATGTCGCTACCGCCTCTGGTGCGCTGGGAGTATGGGCTGGCACCTGATGAAGGCACGCCCGAGGCCGCGCTGATGACGGACTTTTTACGCCCCCGCGACTGGTTGGGGCTCGACACTGGCGCCACAGCCACTTGATGGCAGTCGGGACTCTTTCAGCCGATTGTGTTGACGCCGATGCGCTCGGCAGAGATGCGCTCAAGCGATGACAGGTGATCACACGATTTCAGGGCGCTTCGCCGTGGTGGGCAATCCGATTGAACACAGTCTCTCACCGCGCATTCACGCGGCCTTTGCGCGGCAGGGCGGCCAGCAGATCGACTATCGCGCCGAACGGGTTGAGGTGGATGACTTTGAAAATTGGGTTTCGGCCTTTTTTGACACAGAGGGTCGTGGTCTGAACGTCACCCTGCCTTTTAAAACCCGCGCCTGTGAGCTGGCTGACACGGTATCGGATAGGGCACGCCTGACTGGGGCCGCCAATTTTCTGACCGCGAATGAGGCGGGCGGGATCCACGCGGACAACACCGATGGGAAGGGCTTGCTGACCGATGTCACGACAAATGCCGGCTGGACGTTAGAGGGCGCGCGTATTTTGGTGCTGGGTGCTGGGGGCGCGGTCAAAGGCGTTATCCCTTCGCTGCTAGAGGCCGGCCCCGCCGCCTTAGTGATCGCTAATCGCACGGCCGAACGCGCGGAGGCGCTGGCGGCAGAGTGGGCGGCGCGGCCCATACCCGTGTCCGGCGGCGGCTATTCACTGGCGGTTGGGACGCCTTGGGATGTCATCATAAATGGCACCAGCACGGGACTGTCTGATGAGATGCCCGCCCTGCCAAATGACACGGTGCTGGCCGAGGGATGCTGCTGTTATGACATGGCCTACGGGAAGGGGCCGACACCGTTCATGCGCTGGGCGGTAGGGCAGGGTGCCAGTGATGCCAGAGATGGTTTAGGGATGCTGGTTGAGCAGGCAGCGGAGAGTTTTTATTTGTGGCTCGGTGAGCACCCCGATACACAGCCGGTGATCGCCGACCTGCGACAGCTATGAGCGTCCTTCGATCAGGCGTTGCCGTCGAGGTAACGCTGTTTTAAGGAGGTGTATCCCGCTGCGCTGTAGGGGAGAAACTTGATCTCGTCTTCCGTCAGCGCGCGGACTTCGCGCGCGGGGCTGCCCGCATAGAGATAACCGCTACGCAGCCGTTTGCCCGGCGTCACCAGCGCGCCGGCAGCGATCATCACGTCGTCTTCTACCACCACAGCATCCATGATGATGGCGCCCATACCGACCAACACACGGTTCCCGACGGTGCAGCCATGTAATAGCGCGCGATGCCCCACCGTCACGTCTTCGCCGATGTGCAGTGGGAAGCCCCCAGGGTTATAGGGGCCATCATGGGTCACATGCAGGACAGTCCCGTCCTGAATGTTGGTGCGCGCACCGATCCGAATCACTTGCACATCGCCGCGCATCGCCGCGTGGGGCCAAACGCTGACGTCATCACCCAGTGCGACATCACCCATGACGACAGCCGAGGGGTCGATCATCACGCGTTCGCCCAATACAGGGGTAATGCCCAGCCCTTCGCGAATGTTGGTCTCGCCTCTAAAGTCGATGGTGCTCAAAGTGCTTCTCCTGCTGGTTTCGGGCGACAGTGACCGCGACATCTAGGGCAGTTCCCCGCGGCATTCCTCAGGGTTGTTAAACTAACGCCCTGGTGACCTTGGATGATATTGGGCGGCGTTAAAAATGCCGCGAGGCGAGTATGTCGGATTCTGGTACTGAACCCAAACAGCGGCCGCGATTTGTGGCCGGTGCGATCTGCCCCAGCTGCAAAGAGATGGATCGCATGGTGATTGATGGTGCTGCCGACGAGCGGCGGTGCGTCGCTTGTGGCTTTGTCGAGGCGCGACCCGATGCCGGTGCCAGTATGCCGGCAACCCGTGTCACCCGAGCCTCCGCCCGACGCGTCGAGACCGAGGCAGAGGCGGTACGCTTACTGGACGAGTAAGCCAAGCCTGCTCGTCAAAAAGCCTCTCACATAACCTTAATTTATGTGAGGAATTAATAAAAAACATTGGCATTCATAAT
>JAAEZV010000268.1:1736-3151 GCA_018222695.1 Gammaproteobacteria bacterium | reverse complement strand
CTTCAGTGACGCTGAAATCCTGGAGCTGGGATTGGTGGGTGGCATTCTGGCGGGGGTCGCCAAGTTCATGTTCGCGTACGATCTGGTGGAAAAAGAGGACGCCTGCCCCTTTCACCCAAAGAGCGCCTGATCCAACTCGTTTCTCGAGAGACCTTGGCTCTTGCTCCCGAATAACTCGCGGGCGGAATGTTTTGGCTACCGAATAAACACTCGCTGGACCTTGGTTGCGAGAGCTGGTTTCAAAACCCAGCTATCGTCCCACTGAATCACTGGCGCCGTTTACATCGCGCTTAACTGACGCTAGCATGTCAGATGACATGTAGAGTGAGTGATATGGGCGAAGACACTGGTAGAGCATCGGGTTCAGCCTTACCAATTTCTGTTGACCGAAGACTTTTGGGAGGTGAGGGTCTCGGCCTCGGCGACCTGTCTGAGTTTGACGATGAAGGCATCACACTCGAGGAGGAGGCAGCGGACTTCCGAACTCATAACTTCCACACGGGCAACATTATGGTGTCAGTGTATGAGGCGGGACCCGGCAAAGTCCGAATTGACGGCTCCGTTTACGACGAATTTATTACCATTCTTGAAGGTAGATTGATCCTGACACCCGACGGTGGCGGTGAGTACGAGTACCAGGCAGGTGATTCGCTGGTAGTCCCCAAAGGCTATCAAGGCGGCTGGGAGATGCCCGAGCGCTACCGTGAACTCATTGTCGTGGATACTGAATTTATGAGGGAAGATCCAGAGGGCAGCGGCTAATAGCGAAACCCCTCCACCGATATCCGTCTCTCTACCCCCAAGCTACGACCCCACACATCGACACCCAGCTCCGAGAAAACCGCTACCACGTGTGATCAAGGGGGCATGCAGCAATGAAGCGCAGAGAATTCCTCGAAAATAGCTCAATAGTCGGTCTATCAGTGGCAATATCACTCGATGGATCCGCAGAGGCACGACCCATGGCCGATGAAATCACCCGCATCAGCGCCTCACGACTCTCGCAGGCAATCAAGAGCCGAGATGTTTCTTGTGTCGAGGTGATGCAGGCATACCTTGAGCGAATTCATCGATATAACCCGCTCTATAACGCGATCGTTAGTCTGGTGGACGATTCAACACTCTTCCAACAGGCGGAAGCAGCGGACAAAGCATTACTCAAGGGTGAGTACTGGGGATGGATGCACGGTATGCCGCATGCGATCAAAGATCTCGCGGATGCCCAAGGCTTAGTCAGCACCTACGGCTCACCCATTTTTGCTCAGAATGTGGCCATGGCAGACAGCCTCCCCGTTGCCCGAATTCGCGCACAGGGCGCAATCTTCATTGGCAAAACCAATACTCCGGAGTTCGGCGCGGGTTCACAGACCTACAATGCGGTTTTTGGCGCGACCCGAAACGCCTACCACCCCCAT
>JAAEZV010000268.1:0-1726 GCA_018222695.1 Gammaproteobacteria bacterium | reverse complement strand
CCTATAATGCGATGTTTGGCGTGACCCGAAACGCCTACAACCCCCATCTCACAGCAGGCGGCAGCAGCGGCGGTGCCGCAGTCGCTCTGGCAGCGGAGTTGTTGCCCACTGCCGACGGCAGCGACATGATGGGATCGCTGCGCAATCCGGCCGGCTTCAACAACGTTGTTGGCTTCCGGCCGAGTCAGGGCAGAGTACCCAGCCCTTCTAAAGAAACCTCACTTTTCTACGATCAGTTAGCAACTGACGGGCCCATGGGCCGAAATACACAAGACACCATCCGGTTGCTCAGCACGATGGCGGGCTATGATTCACGTGCGCCGCTCTCACTCCGCGACAAAATACCGCCTTACGAGGCCTTCTCACCGGCGGCGCTTGAGAGCACGCGTATTGGCTGGTTAGGGGATTTTCAAGGCTACCTTCCGATGGAACCGGGTGTCGCGTCATTGTGTGAAACCGCACTTAAGCAACTCACGCAACATGGCGCGACGCTAGAAGGCTGCATGCCGGACTTCGAGATGGCCAGACTCTGGCAAACCTGGCTGACGCTCCGTCATTGGTCGTGGAGCGCCGCCAAGCCACTCTACGACAACGCGCAAACCAAGGCACTTTTGAAGCCGGAACTGCAATGGGAGATCGAGGGTTCACTGGACATCACCGCCGCCAGGATTGCCGAGGCAGATCAAGGCCGCTCAGACTGGTACCGCGCACTGGACGACTTATTTGGTCGCTATGATCTACTGGCGCTGCCCACCGCGCAGACATTCCCCTTCTCCGCAGATATCCATTGGCCCGAGTCGATTGATGGCAAAGCGATGGACACCTATCACCGGTGGATGGAAGTCACGATTGGCGGCACATTGGCCGGGCTCCCGGTCGTGAGCCTGCCTGCAGGATTTGATGGAGACGGGCGTCCGATGGGCATACAGTTTATGGGGCCCATGGGAGCCGATCAAAAAGTGCTGGAATTTGCGATGGCCTATGAAGCCGTGACCCAGCACCTGCATCAACGGCCAAAACTCGCGGAAAAACTGGACTAGGGGCGCCGAAACCCCCTCAGAAGCGCTGCGACGTTCTCGCCCAGTGCTGAGACTGCATACCCCCCCTCGAATACAAATACCGTGGGTAGCCCGATGGCTTCGATCTGCTCACCCACGCTGACGTAATCCTCGGTCTGCAAACAAAAGGAAGAGATCGGATCGTCAACGAAAGTGTCCATCCCAACAGACACCACTAGGTAATCGGGCTCGCAACGCCCAACAAATTCGATGGTCTTGGATAAGGTCTCGCTCCACTCAGCATAAGCGGTGCCCGCAGGCAAAGGCAGATTCAAATTGAACCCATGCCCTTCCCCTTCTCCGACCTCGTCGGCGTGTCCGGCATAAAACGGGTACTCAAACTTCGGGTCTCCGTGAATGGATGCAAAGACCACGTCACTGCGGCCGTAAAAGATCTCTTGGGTGCCATTACCGTGGTGGTAATCGATATCCAGAATGGCGACTCGCTTCGCCCCGGCATCCCTCAACCATTGTGCGGCGATCGCTGCGTTATTCAGAAAACAATAACCGCCCGCGTAATTCGGGCCCGCGTGGTGCCCAGGAGGTCGGCACAGTGCAAAAGCTGCCCGATCGCCCTCATAGACCAACTCGGCGGCAGACAGCGCGATATCGCGGGAGGCGACCACCGCGTCAAATGTCGTTTCGGTAATCGGCACACAGCCGTCGAA
>JAAEZV010000267.1 GCA_018222695.1 Gammaproteobacteria bacterium | reverse complement strand
CACCCCATCCTGATCCACCCGCACCATATTCAGGTGGTAGGAATTCACAAAAGCGGGACCGCCTCGGGTTCTGGGGTCAAACGCCTGCCCTATCCAGTCTTGGCCATTTTTCGAGAGATACAGGCCCCATACAAAAACACGCTGACTCAGATCGAACGCCAAAATCGAATCGAAGCCGGTAGAAGTCAGAAATAACAAATTATCCCGACGACAGATTTCGTGGCAGTGACGCAGATAGTCATTACGGTAAGAGTCAATCAATTCAAAATCCGGCGAATAACAAAACAGTTCATCGCTGGCAGCAATCCAGATCGCATCGTCGGTGAATTCAATTCCGCGAAGCCCTCGGTCCCAGCCGCGGCCGGAAAAATCAATATCGCCGGTATTCCAGTCAATCTTCTGCTCGACCCGTTGCTCGGCAAAATCGATAAGGTAAACCCCTCCGTGGCTTTGTCCTTTCTCGGATCCTCTCACCACCGAGGTCGCAACCAGCTTGGGCAACTGGGGCGTCATGCCTGAGATGCCGGTAAATCCGGGAAAACGGGCTCCAGAATCTCTCTCAGGCCATCAAGATGCTCGCCGTACCGCTTCCAGGTCTGTACGGAGCCCGAGTAAATCGGCTGGCGCACCTGCTCTGAACTCGCCGTTCTCACGGCGCGCTCTGTTTCGTGGAAGTTCACACAGCTTTCCTCAAAAGGCAGACCGCAAAAGTCGAGAATCCTATGGACCTGCGTATCGAGGTCAGCGACAACCTCTTCGTACTGCACGTGAAGCACCGCTCCCGGCAATACGGTATTCCAGTGATCCATGAGTTCGCAGTACTCAAGATAAAACTCGCCCAGTTCAAACAGGTCATAGGTAAAGGTCTGCCCTTTGGCAAAGTGTTGCTTGAAACAGCCAAAACAGCTGTCCATAGGGTGCCTGCGGGCATCAATGATTTTGGCATTGGGCAGAATCGCCTTGATGAACCCCACGTAGGCAAAGTTGTTCGGCATCTTGTCAGTGAAAAAAGGCGCTGCGGCGCGATGACGCCGCGTTTGCTCAAGGTATTGCTCACCCAGCCCTCTGACTGCGTCTTCGCTCAGGTCAGGCATACAACGCGGAAACGCCTGGCCTGATCGGGGCTGTGTCAGCCCCTGAGCTATCATGGAAATGTCAGGTAATTCGCTGGTGCCATCGACCAGCGAGTGGCTGGCCAAGATCTGCTCGAGCAATGTCGAGCCGGATCGCGGCAATCCGACAATAAAGATGGGATCGGCGCTTTGGCATCCAGACTCGGCGCCTCGGCCAGCGAAATAATCGGCGCTGAACACCTCGCGCATCCTTTCATGGGCCACACCCGTTTGCACCGGGTCGTAGGCAATCGTGTCACGATGCAGCTGGTTGGCGAGGGCGTAATGCTCGAACGCGCGATCGTAGTGCTTCTGATCTTCAAAGGCTTTGCCCAGCGAAAAAGCAAAATGAACGCGGCACTCGACGGGCAGCGATTCATTGGCGAGGCGCTGGCTCATCGCCTCGACATCCTGTTCTGTAAAACGGAACGTCTTAAGATTAGCAAGGCTGTAGTAAGTTTCGCCAAAGTTGGGTCGCAACCCGATGGCGCGGCGGTAGGCGGCAATACCACCCTCCTGATCGCCCACCGTCTTCAGCACATGACCTAGTCCAATGTGCGCGCCCGGTAGTTCAGGATCAATACTAACGGCCTTCTCGTAGGACTCGACGGCCTCTGCGGGTCTGGCAGCCATCGCTAGCGCCGCCCCGTGGTAATAGTGTGTCAGCGCGTTCTCGGGCTCGAGCGCCAGCGCTTTCTCCAGAACCGCGACCGCCTCCTCGTACTCATGGCACTCTTTGAGCACGGTGCCCAGATCGTGCCAAGCAGCGATGAATCGTGGCTGCTTGTCCACGATTCGCTCCAGAATTTCGCGCGCGTCCTCATAGCAGTTGGCCATCATCGCCAATCTTGCCAGCAGCAATGCCGCATTGACATCGTGAGGGTTTTCACGGACCAGCTCCTGAGCCAACTTTTCCGACTCTCTAAACTGTCCACTAACAAAAAGTCGCGTGGCTTCATCCAGCTTGGCCTGCGTCGGCGATAGCGAGGCAGCTTCAGTGCGCAGTCGCTGCGCCTCATCAGATCGCCCTAATCGCTGGTAAGCGGCGCTCAGCTTGCTCTTTAATGGGGCATGAGGTGGACGGAGTTCCTGAGCGCGCTCGAGATGCGGGAGCGCCTCCTCTACGCGGTCCAGGTTCAATAACAGGGTGCCCAAATCCTCACGGGCCTTGGCATGCCCGGGAGCTGCCTTCACAGCGCGGCTCAGTAAATCCACCGCTTCCTCATACGCGCCTCGGGTGGCGAGGATAGAGCCCAGCAGAGAGACAAAATTGATATCTCCCGGGTCTCGCTCCAGCATGTCGCGGCATAAGGACTCTGCTTCCTGCCGTGCCCCTCCTTTCAGAAGCGATACGGCGCGCTCAAAGACGGCTCTTGGGCTTTGTTCATTCATCCATTTAGTCTCGAACAACAGGCATACAGCTCACAAAACGCGAGAGAAAGTGTGCCAGATTCTCTCAGACCCCACACTAACAGCCGTTGCGTTGTGCGCAAACGGGTGCGAGAGTAGATAAAATCCGCGCGCTGCGGATACACGCATCACTGGAGTTTTCTTTGACCGATTCTGCTGCCGCCATATCGAGCGAGGCCAATCCGTTTGACGCCAAAGGGCCATTCCTGCTCAGTCTATTTATGACACTGGTGGGTTATAGCGTTCTGGTGGCATTACCAGCCATTAACGGCGCCTGGGTGGATCAGCTTGGCTTCACCGAGGTTGAAGTCAACCGCGTGGCCTCCTCTGACCTTTTGGGACTTTTCGTCGGCGCGGTAACGACCAGCGTCCTAATTCGATCCTGGAGTCGGCAAGCTCTCACCTATCTCGGCATCGCGCTGGCCATTATTGCTAACGGGCTGTGCACACAGTACATCGATTACGAAACAACCCTGATTTTGCGCTTCGTCGCGGGGCTAGGCGCTGGTTTTTACACTGCAGTGGCGGTTGCAGGTTTGGGCGCGCACTCCAAGCCGAGAGAGGCATTCAACTGGATGCTATTGGCCTTCGCCATCTCACAGTTCCTAGAGTTACAGTTGATACCGCATCTG
>JAAEZV010000266.1 GCA_018222695.1 Gammaproteobacteria bacterium | reverse complement strand
TGTGGGTTTGCCCGGTCACGAAGCGACTCGCATCCGATGCGAGATAGATAATGGTGCCGGTCAGATCTTCGGTCTCGAGGTTGCGCGGGATCAATTGATTGGCCGCAATCACCGTTTTGGCTTTCTCAAACTTTTCGCCGAAGAATTCCTCTGTGCCCTCGGTCATCACCGCTGAGGGTGCGACTGCATTGACGCGAATATGATCGGGCCCCAGTTCACGCGCCATGCCTCGGGTCATGCCAATGACGGCCGCCTTGGAGGCAACGTAGTCGAGCCCGTAAGGCAAACCAAAAACAGCCGCGAGCGAGGCAATATTGATAATGGAACCGCCGTCGCCGCTGGAGCGCATCGCCCCGACCACCGCGCGGCTGGTGAGCCATGTACCTTTGATATTGACCTGCATGACGCGATCCCACTGTGCTTCATCGAGCTGCTCAAAGCGCGCGCCTTTAAGGCCAGCATACAGGGCTGCGTTATTAATCAGCACATCGATCCGGCCGAAAGCGTCCATGGCGAGTGATGTCATGGCTTCGCAACTAGCGGTGTCCGATACGTCGACGGTAGTGGAGACCGCTCGCCCGCCCGCTGATTCCACAGCTACGACAGTGTCACTGCAGTCGTTGAGGTCGGCGGCGACGATGGCCGCACCCTCTGCGGCCAGCGCTTCGGCGTAGGCCCTGCCCAAGCCACGCGCGGCGCCCGTGATCACGGCGACTTTGTCTACTAATTGCATGGCGACGCTCCCAGCAACTGGTTCAGTTGTTCAGCATTCTTTTGATGAGGCGACCGGCTGTCGAGCAAACCCGTATAGATCTCACCGTCTTTGATCACCGCCGCGATGTTATCCGCATCCTGCAGCAAACTGATCTGCTCAAGTGGATTCCCTTTCACGATCACCATGTCTGCAATTTTCCCTGGTTCCAGCGTGCCGAGACTGCCGTCTGGCATAAAGGCCTCGCCGCCGTGTTTCGTGGCGGCTTGCAGCGCCTCGCCGGGTGAGAAGCCGAAGTAATCAGTAAAGTACTGAAGCTCTTTGGCATAGGTGCCATGGGGCGTGATGTTGAGGCCGTAGTCTCCACCTACCAGCACTCTGATACCCGCTTCTCGCATCCGCTTCACAGAGGCCTGGGTTGCCTCCAGCTCAGCCGCATAACCCTCATGTTCGGGGCTGCCCGTCTCAAACCCAAAGCTCTGAAAATGCTCAAGAAAAGTAATCTCCCAGGCGACCGCCGGGCCTACGAATACGCGGTCTCGATTCGCCTCGAGGAGCGTCAAGGCCTCGTCATCCAGATAGTTCGCATGGCCAATGAAGTTGACGCCGGCCTTCACCGCTTGCTTCACCGCCGCGGCTGATCGCGCGTGGCAGGCGACCCGCATGCCACGGTGGTGCGCCTCGGCAACGAGCACCTCTAGTTCCTCGTCTGTGAAGCCCAGCACACCGGGTTTGATCCCTCCGCCCGAGGAAATTAATTCGCCATCGATCATGACTTTGACCACATCGACACCGTTTTTTGACAACGTGCGGACGGCTTTACGGACTTCCCAAGGGCCGTCGGTAATCATGCCCAGCCCGTCGATCTTCAATTGTGCGTAGTCGGGGTGCAGGTCGGCGTTACTGCCGGTTGAGCCAATGTCACGACCGCCGGCTAATAGACGTGGCCCCATGACATCGCCGCACTCGATGCCGCGCTTGAGGAATGCGTCGACCCTATGCACCGAGCCAAAGCTGATCGCCGAAGTGAACCCCGAGCCCAACATAACCCGCGCGTTATGGATGGTTTTAATCACCACCTCCTCGACAGGAGACTTATCGAGCTCGAGCGGGCCGTTGTTGGTGTAGGAGAGATGAGCGTGGGATTCGACCATGCCGGGCATCACAAAGTGACCCTGGCCATCAATGACTTGCGGATCACCATCGAGCGGTGGGCTGCCGTCCCGGGGGCCCGCGTAGACGATGCGACCGTCCGTGAACACCACGCAGGCATCGCCGCAGAAGTGATCGGCATGGCCGTTAAACAGAGCAATATTGTTGAGTATTATCACGGCAACCTCAGTAAGCGTTTAGCGTTCTGGGAGAGGCGCTCGGCGTCCTCGGTCAGTGCCTCGGGTGTGTCGAACCCTCCCAAGTTGGTGCCCAACACCAACTTATCAGCGTGGGCGTAGTGCCGAAGCGCCTTTGCCGCCACCTCGCCTTTCACATGTGTATCAAACCACAACTTTTGCAGTTCATGTCCAAATCCATTTTGTCTAACGCCTTCTGAAGCCGTGGGATCTACCTGGGCAAGTTGATCAATTTTTTCCGCAAGGAACGCTGCTGTGCCACCACCATGCGAGATGCAGATGTCGAGTGCCGGGTGTCGGTCAAGCACGCCACCCAGAAGGAGTTGTGCGACCGCCAGCGTTTCCTCCTGCGCGTAACCCAGACTCAGCGAAAAGTTGTGCAGGCCGAGTCGGTCGTCTTTCAGGCCGTTTACACCGTCAGTAGAGCTCGCATGAATAAACAGTGGGACATCAAGATCAGTGAGTTTTTGATAGAACGGGTCCAACGACTGGCAGGCAAAACCTTGTGGGATGTCCGTTCCGATCATGGCGCCCTTGAGCCCTAATGTGCCGACCGCGCGCTCCAGTTCCTTGCACGCAGCAGAGACGTCTTGCATGGGCAGAGCGGCGAGACCGACCAGTCTGTTGGCGGCTGCAGCGACGGTGTCTGCCATCAGTTGGTTGTGTCCGAGGCAAAAGTCAGCGGCGATAGCGGGCTCAATCCCATGAAAGAAAGTGAGGGGATTGGGGGAGAGCACCTGAATATCGATGCCTAGTCGATCGAGATGTGAAATCCGCAGATCCAGATCCGTAAAGACTGTGCCCTGATAGGAAATCGGTTTCATCGTATAGCCACCGATGCGGAAAAACGGTGCGCCCGTCTGGTCAACACCGGCCTCAGGTCCATAGTTACCCGCGGTGTTGTTTAACGCCTCGAACACCACGTGGGCGTGAACATCGATGACTTCCGCTTTCACTGTCGGTCCTCTTACAAGTGCCTCGCTAGGGCGCGTCATGGGTGAGTCGCCCCGCATCAGTTTGCACCATGTTGTAATGTCTTACGATGATGACAGGCCGCTTTACGATGTGATTCACCGCCAGTACTCTGCTCACTGTCTATGTTTACGGG
>JAAEZV010000265.1 GCA_018222695.1 Gammaproteobacteria bacterium | reverse complement strand
CCAATCGCGAGGCTGAGGCCGGATAATTTTTCTACCGGCCCATGAAAACGCCAACCTAAAGAGAGATAGAGATTGGCCCCTGCCGGGCTGTGCCAGCTGCGGCCTCGTCGACCGCGGCCTTGAGTTTGCTCCTCTGCCAGCACTATCACGCCCCGGGAGTCATCAGCTGACAAAAACTCTCGGACCACATCATTGGTGGACCCGACGGAGTCGCGGACCTCAAGGGTAAACATTGCCCTAGCAGCGACTGACAATGAGTCGACGATGGCGGTGGCATTAAGTGGTGTGAGGGTCATATCCGCCATCATACCTTCAGCGCGCTGACTCTTTTGTCTCTCCGCTAACGTCGTTTTCGCCACTCCAGTCCATGTCGAGCCCATGGTCTACTGCCCCACTGTGATACCTGTCATCATGGCGCGACCTCAGGCGCCTTGTCAGTCAACACAGCATGTCCCATGTCCCATCACAAACCAGAGAGCGGCTCCGCCTGCTCACAATGATCCTCGCGCTCATCATCGGAGGCCTGTTAATCGCCCAGCTTTGGACACAACCGCTGTCGCAGGCCAGTCTGACCACGGCGGGCCGCGGGGTGCTATTCGTGCTACTTGCTCTGGGCTTAATGGGCACCCGGCGGCTGAGCGTGGTGCTCACCGCGCTACTGTGCAGTGTGTCGGTCCCCGGCCTTTTGGCGGTCAATCACACACCCCTTATTTCAGATGTGCTGGAAATGCTCACGCTCTTGGTGTGCGCAGGTTTATTGCTGGCCTCAGCACGCACTTCATCCCCACAGGACACCGCGACGTGAGCCTTTTCCACGGCACGCTCGATACTCCGCTCGGCATCTTGACGTTAGAGGCCAGCGAATGCGGGCTGCGCAGCATTCGCTTTCCGAATCGGCCACAACCAATCAAAGGCAAAATGACCAGCAACAGTGTTATCAAGCTGGCCAAGCGGGAACTGAAAGCGTACTTCGCAAGGCAATTGAAAGCATTCTCTGTGCCACTGGATTGGCATGGCACCGCCTTTCAGGAATCGGTATGGCAAGCGCTTACTGCCATCCCCTATGGCGAGACGGTGAGCTATGCCGACATCGCCCGGGCTATCGGCAGACCTCAGTCCGCTCGTCCAACGGGGGGCGCCGTAGGACGCAACCCGATCCCGATCATTGTGCCCTGCCACCGGGTCATCGGCAGTGACCACACCCTCACGGGCTTCACCGGAGGGCTTAACATCAAAGTTACCTTACTCGGGTTAGAGGGGCGTGAAGTCGAGTGAACATCAGGCGTTAAGATCGGGAATGATCTCGTCCTTAAGTCGCTCGATCGATTCCTTCAGCCGCAACTTTTCTTTTTTTAGGCGCTGCACCAGCAGCTGGTTTTGCCACGGCCGAGATTGCAGTTCGATGATTTTCTGATCGAGGGTACGATGCTGGGTTTGCATAACAGTCAGGCGCTCCGCAGGCGAGAGATCCTCGTTAGCCGCTGACTGATCTGGTCCAACACGCTCTGTCATGCATTACCTCACACCTGCCCCAAGGGAAATCTAACTGGGGTTCGGCCACGCTGACAAGCCAATCTCAATGACCGGCGAGCACAATGCCAAGCAGCCGCCAGTAACCAATCGAAAAGACCCGTCAGAGATCGGGATCCGGGATCCGCTCAAGATAATTGATCTCGCTGTCCCCGGCCGCGACAAACTTGGGCGCCTTCAAGCTGTCCCACTGGTTATAACGAACCGGCGCACCCTCGAGGGTGGTCACACTGCCACCCGCGGCGCGCACCAACGCATCCCCCGCCGCCAAATCCCATTCGTAACAGGGCGAGGTTCGTGGGTAGACGTCAGCGCTGCCTGAAGCCACGTCACAAAATTTAAGGGCGCTACCTGCATCAAGGCGCTCGGCACCCTGAGCCAACTCGGCGAGGCGAGTGAGCATCATCTGAACCCGTTCCTCGCGATGGCGCGCACTCGCAGACATGACTAGCTGCGCAGTTGGATCAAGAACACGAGTACTCAAGTCCTCACCCTCCTCCTCTGAGAACAGCGGGTAACGCCTTGCCCCCCAGTCAGGCACACCAAAATCGAGATGGCCCCGATTAGGCGCCGCAATAAGGCCCAGCACCGCCTCCGCCTCAACGATCAATGCGATATTCACCGTAAATTCCCCGGTGCCCTCCAGAAACTCTTTGGTGCCATCCAATGGATCAATCATCCAGCACACTGGCCAGTCACGCCGACCAATGAGCTGCTCCAGCGTCGACTCCTCCGACAGGATCGGGATATCCGGTGTGAGCGACTGCAATGCCTGGCAAATCAGTCGATGCGAAGCGTGATCAGCCTCAGTTACGGGGCTGGCGTCTGATTTTTGGCTGACCGCCACCTCACCGACAATCGCATAGAGATCGAGAATGCACTGCGAGGCATCAGCTGCGAGCACCCTGAGCGCAGTAATGAGATCAGGCAAGGAGAGCTGCGTCTCCCCGAGCATCGCATCGAGGCCGGGGTTGCCGCTATAGTGACGACTATTCATCCCAACAGGGTAGCACCCGATGGCCTTAACTGTGGCCTCCAGTCTCTCGGTCGAAGCGGTGGACTGGTCACAACTCGACACCATTTTGCTGGATATGGACGGCACGCTCCTTGATCTCGAGTTCGACAATCATTTTTGGGGCACCGTGATCCCGGGTGAATGGGGCCAGCAACGCGGCCTCGACGTCAAAACCAGTCAAGAGACGCTGGCACCCGTGTTTGCGGGTGAGCGTGGCAAGCTGAATTGGTATTGCCTCGACTTCTGGGGCGAGACGCTGGAACTTGATATTCCGGCCATCAAGGCACACTACGCGGAAGGCATTCGCTGGCGGCCCCAGGCAGAGACCTTCCTGCGACATCTACAAGCGAGCCATCTCGACGTGGTACTGATCACCAACGCGCACCCTTTGACCCTGAAGATGAAAGCAGAGCGTCTGCCTCTGGCTCAGTGGTTCGATGTGATGATCAGCTCACATGATTACGGCGCACCAAAAGAAACGCCCACTTTCTGGCGCAGCCTCATTCAAGATCGCCCCTTTGATCCCGACCGAACGCTGTTTGTGGACGACTCTGAATACGTACTCGACTCGGCACAGGAATTTGGTGTGGCGCATCTGATCACCTTGCGGCAGCCCGACTCGACGC
>JAAEZV010000004.1:20198-21600 GCA_018222695.1 Gammaproteobacteria bacterium | reverse complement strand
GCTTCTGTATTTCCTCGGTATGACGCAGGGCCGCAGTGCCATTGAGTCGGGCCAAGGCCCCAGTCTAATGCTGGCCGTCCACGTTGGTTTTGCAGTGTTGGCACTGATGTTGTTGCAGTGGGAGCGCATCAGCAAGCGCTGGAAGGTGATGCGTGGGTAAGTTCGATTTGTATGTCGGGCGCTCCGTCCTTCTGGCCACCTTGGGGGTGTTGCTGCTTCTCGTGGGTCTGGATGCGCTGACATCGATTGTCGATGAAACCGATGACATGCGAGACGGCTACAGTTTTCTCGATATCCTGATTTATGTGGGTTACACCCTGCCCAGGCGAGTGCATGAGTTCGTGCCGTTTGCCGCGCTGATCGGCGCTCTTATCGGGCTTGGCAGGCTTGCTGCATCGAGTGAGTTGGTGGTGATACGCGCCGCGGGCGTATCGATGTTCTCCATGGCGACAATGGTGCTAAAGCCGGCATTGCTCATGGCGGCAGTGGGGTTCTCGGTAGGGGAGTTTGTTGCACCTCATACCGAACAGTTGGCCATGAGTCACCGGGCTTTGGCTCAACGCTCTGAGTCAGCGGTAGCGGGACGATTTGGCGCCTGGAACCGAGACGGCAATACGTTTGTGCATGTTGACGCTGTGCAGCGTGGCGGCGTCGCTTACGGCGTGACGCTGCTGAGTTTTGATGACAACCGCCGGCTGCAGAGTACGTTGATGGCTGAGCGGGCCACCCACGCTGGAGACCACTGGGTGCTGGAGCAGGTAAAGCTGACACGCCTTGAGTCAGATCGCACTGCTACCGAGGAGGCGACTCTGTGGCGTTGGGATACCGCCATCACACCACAGCTGTTGACACTGGATGTTGTGGAACCTGAGACGCTACCCGTACTGGAGCTATGGCCCTACGCACAGTATCTGAAGCAACAAGGTATGGTGTTTGTTGATATCGAGTTGGCTTTTTGGCGCAAGTTGCTACAGCCCCTTGCCACACTAGGATTGGTGTTGGTGGCGATGTCATTTATTTTTGGCCCGCTTCGAGAGGGCACCATGGGCGCCAGAATATTCGTTGGCGTTATCGTCGGGGTAGTGTTTCGGATCAGTCAGGATTTCTTCGGTCCGGCCAGCCTCATTTTCGGTTACGACCCCCTAGTGGCTGCACTGGTTCCCATAGCGGTGTGTTGGTTGGGCGGCACATGGCTCTTGTGGCGTCGCGCCTGACCCGACTTTGGTTTCGGGATGGGGCTAGCGATCTTTCGGTATCAGCACTAAATAGGTTTGAGACAGGCGATCATGCCAGTAACGCCGATGCGGCGGAACGAAACGCCACCAATAGCCGGCCCCTAGACTCAAAGCCGAGAGCAACGGACCCAGCACGCGCACCGCCACCTGCCGCCAGGTTGGGGGGC
>JAAEZV010000004.1:1684-20188 GCA_018222695.1 Gammaproteobacteria bacterium | reverse complement strand
GATCAAGTTGGTAACCGACTCGGGAGATCCGCCCACCTGCCGCCAGGTGCGCGGATCTCCCGAGTCGGTTACCAACTTGATCCGCCAGGCTTGCATGCCCAGGGTCTGCCCGGCGCGTCGCCAGAAAATCCCGAAAAACAGGAGCAGGATCAGCAGCCAGCTCAGTCGCTGTAGGCCGGCGGGCACAGCGGGATCGTTAAGGGAGTCCGTTGGCCCGAGGATGGCCACCCAGACCCCCGCTGCGGCCATGAATAGAGGCACGACCAGCAATGTGTCATAGAGCATGGCCAACCCATGTCGCCAGAGAGGGGGTGGTGGGAGATCCTGATCGTGGTAGGGGGAGACGTTCATGGGGTGTTATTGATCCAAAACATTCGGGCGCTATTTCAAAGTAAAATAGCATGCCCTGATAAGCGGACATGCGTATGACAGTCCAGTCTGAAATCACGGCAGCACTCGAGGCTGCGTTCCAGCCGCGTGAGCTCTCTGTGGAAAATGAGAGTTTCCGTCACAGCGTCCCGCCTGACTCCGAAACGCATTTTAAAGTAGTACTGGTGACAGA
Organism: Gammaproteobacteria bacterium; assembly: GCA_018222695.1. GTDB lineage: Bacteria > Pseudomonadota > Gammaproteobacteria > Pseudomonadales > Halieaceae > Luminiphilus. The sequence goes on along the minus strand of JAAEZV010000004.1, from coordinate 19,626 downwards.
GCAGTTCTCTGGTGAGCGTAGCGTCAAGCGTCACCAGCGAGTCTACGGTGTGCTCGCCGAGTGGCTTGCGGGGCCGATCCACGCGCTGGCGCTACACACCTATACCCCGGAAGAGTGGGCAGAGACGGTGGCTGCACCTGATTCACCCGACTGTCGTGGCGGTACCGGCAAGTAATGTCGCAGGAATCAGAGTCTGATCAGGTCGTTGCGGCGCTCTACCGATTTGTGGCGCTGGACGACTTTGCCGATCTGAAGCCGCCTCTGCTGGCAGTGTGTGCAGAGGCGGGGATCAAGGGCACGCTATTGCTCGCACGGGAAGGTATCAATGGCACCATTGCCGGAAGCCGCGCGGGGGTCGACACCGTGATTGCTTGGTTGCGTCAAGATCCACGCCTTCATGCGCTCGACTGGAAGGAGTCCTATCACGCCGCGGCACCTTTTCATCGCATGAAGGTAAAGCTGAAGCGGGAGATCGTCACGATGGGTGTGGAGGACGTTGACCCGACGGCCTGCGTCGGCCGTTATGCCACGCCCTCCGAATGGAATGCACTGATTGATGACCCCGAGTGTTTGGTGATCGACACACGGAATGATTATGAGGTGGCCATCGGCAGCTTCCAGGGTGCAGTCAACCCGAGTACGCAGAGCTTTCGCGATTTTCCTGAGTGGGTCCAAAACAATCTCGACCCGGTTCGTCACACTAGGGTGGCTATGTTTTGCACTGGAGGTATCCGTTGCGAAAAGTCGACCTCTTATTTGGTATCCCAAGGATTTGAAGATGTCTGGCATTTGCAGGGCGGTATTTTGAAGTACCTCGAAGACATCCCGGAGTCAGAATCACGGTGGGAGGGCGAGTGCTTCGTTTTTGATTCTCGCGTTGCGGTGAATCACCGGCTTGAAAAAGGCAGTTTTGACCAGTGTTATGCCTGCCGCCACCCCATCACTGAGGCGGATAAGGCATCCGTGCACTATGAGAAAGGCGTTTCCTGCCCCCGTTGCTACGGTGACCTCACAGTGACCAGGCAGGCGCGCTTTCAGGAACGCCAGAAGCAGGTGGAGCTGGCTGCCGCGCGAGGAGAGCAGCATATTGGCGGACCGCCACCTGCGCGACAGACGCGCGGTGGGTCAACGCTGCCTGCCGAGTCGACGGATGAGTGACGGAGCAGGATAAAAGTAGCTCACTGCCTCGCCGTCTCCCGCCGAGATAATGCCCTGAAGTCTTGCGCTTCCACTGTTGGTTAAGGCAATCATGGCGCCACCAGACGCGCCTTTTTTCGCCACGCAATCAGAAGCGGGTGGATGAGTGCTGGCGTCGATCACTGAGCAGGTGATATCGGCCAAGAGATAGCGGTCGGCAGTATCATCAGTGCTTTGATTGTGCTGCGGGGCAAAGCCCGCGGCAATCAACGGCTGCCCGATGTGATGGGGGGTAGTGGAAATTGGGATCCAGGTGTCGACGGTGAGGGATGAAACCGGCGTCAGTAATGCCCAGTCCTCCTGCATGGAGCCCCCGGACTCGAGCAGTTTCATGGGGACCGGCGTTACGCTGTGAGGATCGAGCAGCTGTATTGGCATGATGGTGGAGCGGTAGTCCTCAAAGCAGTGCCAGGCGCTCACGAAAATACTGTTGGGGCCGGGTGTGACGGCGACTGCCGTGCAGTGCTCGGTGAATTGGCGCATTCGCCCCTCAGTCAGCCGAGTGACGGGAATGCTGAGGGGGAAAAGTGCGTGTTGCCACCCACCAACATGCTCGGGCAGGGGTTTTCGTGGATCAGCCGAGGACGCGGTCACGGTGCCCGAGAGGGGGGCCGCAGCCAAGGCTATGGTGACGAGCAAGCGCAGGGCGAGGTGCATGTGATGCCGAATAGGGTCGCAGTCGAGCAACATAGCATCCTCGAATGCCCGGAGAATAGGCTAAACAATCGGTCTGTTGGCCGGTTTGCTTGGTGTAACCTCCCGAGACAGGCGCCCACAGTGCAACGCCAACCGGTGTGAGATAGAGCATTTATGACAACGCAGTACACAGCGCAAGAATTGAAGACCGGTTTGTCGCTGGCAGTGATCGCGAACATCATCTGGGGTGTGTCGGCGCTGTATTGGGTGGAGACATATCCTGTGCGGCCGCAGGATGTGGTCGCACACCGGGCAATCTGGAGCCTGCCGGTCGCGGCGGCGGTGCTGATTTGGGCAGGCCGGCTCCGCGCTACCTGGTCTTTGCTCCGAGTGCCGAGCATGCTGATCTGGAGCCTGCTCGGGGCGGTGCTGCTAAGCGTGAATTGGGGGGTATTCGTTTACGCAGTGTCAGTGGGCCGCGCTACTGAAGTCAGTCTCGGTTACTTCATGCTGCCCCTCCTAACAATCCTAGTCGGCAGGTTGGCATTCCGAGAGGTTCTCGGGCCGATGCAATCGACCGCCATTTCTCTGGCGGTGATGGCGGTTGCGCTGCAGCTGTGGTCTTACGGCAGCCTCCCTTGGGTCAGCTTGGCAGTTGCCGGGAGTTTTTCGGTCTACGCCGCGATTCGGAAAAAGATTGTCGCCGATACCATGCAGGGCTTGTTCATCGAGACCCTCTGCATGGCGCCTTTCGCCCTGGCTTGGTTCTGGCTGACAGGGGGCGCGGGCATGGGAACCCATGGCGTCAAGGTAGATATATTTTTGTTGCTCGCGGGTGTCTACACCGCCGCACCATTGCTGAGTTATATCGCGGCGTCCCGACTGCTGCCACTGAACGTGGTGGGCTTGACCTCTTATTTGGGGCCCTCTCTCCAGCTGCTCGTAGCGCAGACTGCACTGGGTGAGTCGATTGACACTGTGACCGCGACCTCCTTTGCTCTGGTGTGGATGGGGGTGCTGTTGGTCTCGGGTCAAGGGTTGGCGCGCTTTCGAAATCGCCGATGAGCGGTGGGATCCGATTGCGGCCTGAGTGGCTCTCGCTGCTTGGAAGCGAATTTGAGCAGCCTTACATGTCGCAGTTGTCTGCATTTTTGCGCGCCGAAAAAGCCGCTGGCAAGACCATTTATCCATCTGGAGGGCAGTTTTTTGCGGCGCTCGATGCGATCCCGCCAGAGGCTGTCAAAGTGGTGGTGCTGGGACAGGATCCCTACCACGGCCCGGGTCAGGCTCACGGCCTGAGTTTTTCAGTTCAAGGTCGTCAGCGCATCCCGCCTTCATTACAGAATATCTTTCGTGAGCTCTACGATGACATGGGTATTCCCGCACCGCCGTACGGTGATCTCTCCCAGTGGGCCGAGCGCGGTGTGCTACTGCTCAACAGTGTGTTGTCAGTTGAGCACGGCGTTGCCGGATCGCATCAGGGGCAGGGCTGGGAGCGCTTTACTGACGCAGTCGTAGCGGCGGTGAATGGGGGGGCGTCCCCCGTCGTTTTTATGCTGTGGGGGGCTCAGGCCCAGAAAAAGGGTGCCGCAGTTGATCGCGCGCGGCATCGCGTCCTCACTGCGCCCCATCCCTCTCCGCTGTCAGCACACCGGGGGTTTTTCGGTTGTCGCCACTTTAGCCAGGCCAATGCTTTCCTGGAAGCGAATCAGCGTCAGCCCGTCGATTGGTCATTGTCATCGTGACATCGGGTGATCTGGGCGAGTTCGCTCTGACCCCCTTTGAGCGTGACGGGCTCTGCGGCCGCTTCCGGGACCAATTCGATCAGTAGTTCGTGTGTCTGGTCTCGGCTGCAGTGATTCACGATGCTGCCCACGGTTTTGCCCTCGGCATTGACCAACATGTCGCCGGCGACAACGGAGACATTAGTCTCGGCTCGGTGCAGGCGACGCTTGGGTGTGCCGCGGTAGTGAAGCCGGGCCACAATCTCCTGCCCGGTGTAGCAGCCCTTTGTGAAGCTGACTGTGCCATTGCAGTCGTAGTCGAGGTCTTGGGGCAGATAGCCACCAATCGTATGGTTCTCGATACGCGCGCGCTGGTTTTTGATCTCCAGCCAGAGGGGGTCTGATTGATCTCCGTCTTCACTCTCATGCGGTGCGGTCCAGCATTCGGTGTGCTTCGGACCCATGGGCACAGTGACTGCCACGAGGGAGGCTTCTGCGAAGTGCAGTCCCGCAAGATTCTCGTCTGCTGAGTCGGCACGGCAGCCGATACGCCAATCGGTCGGTGTGAGCGAGCACCGCGAAAAACCGAGGTAGGGTTTTAGATGCTCGGCCAGCGCCGCCATGACTGTCGCTCTGCCTCTCAGTAGTACTTCCTGCTCATCGGTGATCACAGCCAACACGTCTGCGAGCACGCGACCCTTTGGATTGCAAAAGGCGGCGTAGCGGAAGCTGCCGACGCCGCAGTCGCTGAAATCCGCGGTCGTTTGCCCGTGCAGGAATTCCCTGCCGCCGCTGCCGGACAACCGCATGACAATATCGGTGTATTCGGGAGGGCTCTGTGACTGCTGAGTGTTCAATGCGGATGCGCCGGGTAATAAACAGGTTGTGGGGCTCTATACTACAACGTTGACGATGCGAGCTGGTGGCAGTCTATGGATCAGAGAGAAGAGTGGAACCGCGCCAAGTGGGCCAGCCGAAGAGGGCTGCTCGAACTGGATCTATTGTTGGCACCTTTCGTGACGGAGGCTTTTCTCGAACTGAACGCGTTATTGAGACAGGACTACCGGGAGCTCCTGTATCAGGACGATCAGGACCTGATGGAGTGGATTATGGGGCGCAGCGCGATCACGGAAGATCGTTTTGTCCCGGTGATCGAAGAAATCAGACGTTTCCACGGAATCGGTGTTTGATGTTGGTCACTGATGATAGTGGGGCAGTCGATCAGTCGGGCCGTTCAGGGCTGTGTCGGCGTCGAAGTGTGTTGGTATCAGTATCGAATCGCGGGCGACCGATGCGGTATCGGGAAAATCCGAGTTGTGATGCAGGCCGCGACTTTCGCGGCGTGCCGCGGCGCACTGGACCATCAGCGACGACACGCGCGCCAGGTTGCGCATCTCCAAGAGCGGACGCGTGATCTGAAAACGTCCGTAATAGCCCGCCACCTCCTTTTCCAGTAATGCAATCCTGTCTGCGGCATGCTGCAGCCGGCGCGATGTTCGCACAATGCCCACGTAATCCCACATGAGACGTCTCAGCTCCTGCCAGTTGTGCTGAATCACGACCTCTTCATCAGAGTCCCTGACACGGCTGTCGTCCCAGGTCTCCGGAAGCGCAAGTTCGCCGGTGATGGAGTCTGCAATGTGCTGCGCAGCGGATTGCGCGTAGACGAAACACTCGAGCAAAGAGTTGCTGGCCATACGGTTCGCCCCGTGCAGCCCGGTGCACGCTGACTCGCCGACGACATAGAGTCCCGGCACATCGCTGGCACCATATTGATCGACCACCACGCCGCCGCAGGTGTAATGGGCTGCGGGGACAACGGGAATCCGGTCGCGGGTGATGTCAATACCAAGTGCCAAACAGCGTTCATAAGCCTGTGGGAAGTGACGAGTAATCAGGTCAGCGGGCTGATGACTGATATCGAGAAAGACGCATTCGGCGCCAAGCCTTTTCATTTCAAAATCGATGGCTCTGGCCACAATATCTCGCGGTGCCAGCTCCCCGCGATCATCGAAATCGGACATGAATCGCTGGCCACCGGGAAGATGCAGCGTGGCCCCTTCGCCGCGAAGCGCCTCGGTCATCAGGAATGATCGACTTTCCGGGTGGTAAAGGCAGGTGGGGTGAAACTGATTGAACTCCAGGTTGGCCACCCGGCACCCCGCGCGCCAGGCGACCGCGATGCCGTCGCCACTGGCACCATCCGGGTTCGTGGTGTAGCGATAGGCCTTGCTGGCGCCCCCGGTTGCGAGCACGACGGCACCCGCGCTGACCGTCTCCACTGTGCTGTCGCCGGTACTGAGCAGGTAGGCGCCGCAGACTCGTGAGCCTGCCTTGATTACATCAACGAGACAGCGATCGGTGAGCATGGTGATGTTGGAGGCCTCGGCCGCCCGTGTCGCCAGCACTTCTGACAGCGCACGCCCGGTCTGATCGGCAGCGTGGATGACGCGACGATGACTGTGCCCGCCTTCCGTCGTGAGGTGAAACTCGCGAAATTCGGCGTCCTGCTGATCCTCGCGGAGATCGAAGTTCATGCCCTGCGAGATCAGCCAGTCGACGATTTGCCGGCTGCGTCCCACAGTGAATTGCACTGCGGGCTCGTGACAGAGGCCCGCTCCGGCACTGAGGGTATCGCTTACATGGGCCTGCACCGTATCGCGGTCGTGAAGCACTGCCGCCATCCCACCCTGAGCCCAAAAAGTTGATCCCGAGCCCAGTTGGGTTTTTGACAGTACCGCGACCTTGAGCGATGTCGGTAACTGCAAGGCAAGGCTCATTCCAGCGGCTCCGCTGCCGATGATGAGCACGTCAAATCGGGCAATAGTCGACATATTTCGTAAGCCGGTGGTGCGCTGGGGGTGCGGTATAGTAGCGATAAGACAAAGTGTAATGTATCGGGAACTTTTTGCCTGCAGCGTGTTCTGAAAGGGCATTGGGTGTCCGGTGAGGCGGGCATCCCGGTATGTCGGGTAGAGTGAAGGCGCGGTTTTGACAGCCCCTGATACAGATCAGCAACTGGTTCAGAGGGCTCAGCGTGGCGATTTGCGAGCGTTTGATCTGCTGGTCCTGAAATATCAGGGAAGGATCGCGGCACTGGTGAGTCGGTACGTGTCAGACGCCGGCGAGGTGGAGGACGTCACACAGGAGGCCTTCATCAAAGCCTACCGGGCGCTGGGGAAGTTTCGCGGTGATAGTGCGTTCTATACGTGGCTGTACCGCATCGCGGCGAATGCGGCCAAAAACCATCTGGTCGCCAAGGGACGGAGGCCGGGGGCCGACGCGACCATTGAAGACGCCGAGGGATTTGATGAGGGCGGATTGCTCTCGGAAAGCGCCTCTCCGGAGGCGCTGGCGATGGGCGGCGAATTGGCGGAGGTCGTTGAATCCGCATTGAACGCGTTGCCCGACGAGTTAAAGGCGGCGTTGATGCTCAGGGAGTTCGACGGGCTGAGTTACGACGATATTGCGGATGTTTTGGGGTGCCCGGTGGGCACGGTCAGATCGAGAATATTTCGGGCGCGCGAGGCAATTGATCAGCGCGTGAAAGAGCAGATCAGTGGGGGCTCGGGTTTTAGATGACATCTGAAGAGAGAGATAGAGAGGGACTTTCCGCCTTAATGGATGGAGAGGCTCAGGAACTCGAGTTGCGGCGGACGCTGGAGGCTGTAGGTGGCGACAAGTCGCTACGCGAGCGGTGGCAGCGTCAGCATCGCGTGAGAGACGCTCTGCGCGGGCAGCTTGCCGGGCAGGCTGACATCGACGTATCAAAGGGTGTTCTTCGAGCGCTGGAGACAGGCAAGCCAGTGAGTCGTAACCCGATCTGGAGTATGGCCGTCGCGGCGTCAGTGACGCTTGCAGTGGTAATGGGAGGTCAGCAACTTCTGGTGCCTTCGACAGCTGGATCGCCCGTGCCGGTGGTGAGTGAGCTGGGCGGCGCAGTGGTGCCGGTTCTGGGTGCGCAACCGGTTCAGGCCAGTCTGGGTGGCAAATCGCTTGCCGGGCCTGCTCAGCAAACGGCGACCGTTTCGGATTCCAGTCAGAATATCGTTGCGGTATACGATCGGCTTGCTCGTGACCGGTATCGCGCACTCAACGGCCGCCATGCAGCGGCCGCTGCCTACAATCATCCTGCGCCCTATATCTCCTATGTTCGCGTTCCGGAATCGCAGCTCGACACCAGCGCTGCAGAATAAAAGGCGCTACCTGTCATCCGCAGCGACGCTAGTCGCCCTGTGTCTGCTTATGCCGACACTGGTTGTGGCTCAGCCCGATGTCGCTTCACCCAGCGATCCGGTCTGCAATCTCGACACGCCTCCTGAGCAGGCGCTGCTCAAGATGCTGCAGGCGTCGGCTCATCAGCGGTATGAGGGCACGGTGCTCTACGAGCGGGCAGGCAGCCGGCAATTTGTTACCGTCAGTTCGCCTAGTGATCATGCCGGGCAGGGCGTGTTGCGACGGATGAACGCGCGGGCTGATCCGCTGCCTGAGAACTGGCCCGTACCCTTCGACTCCCCGCAAAGAGCCTGTGACGTTGCTACGGTCTACTTGCCCACCCTCGAATCAGGACGGACCGTTGCCGGAAGAGCGACCCAAAGACTGACGTTACGGCCCCGCGATACCCTGAGATTAACCCACCTTATTGATATGGACAGCGTAACCGGATTGGCTTTGGCGATGGCGACGGTGGGCTCGGAAGGCAACATGCTGGAGCGCTACGAGTATGCATCGATCGATTATCAATCGGCTTCGGAGCGGGATCCGCTCGACAAGGGGCAGCGAGAATACGAACGCGGGCGAAGCGTTGTGCCCGGTTACTTTGTGCTGTCCGAGGATGCTGACCGTGGTGTGTTTGTCGTGAGTGACGGCCTGGCGACGGCATCCATTTTTGTAGAGCCGTTGCCCCCGGGTGCGCCAGTTGGCGAAGGTGCGGTCATTGAGGGTGCAACGCTAACCTATACCCGCGGTGTCAGATCGGCGGCGGGCGGGCTATTGATCAGCGTGCTTGGAGAAGTGCCCATTGTGACGGCGCGCCTGCTCGCGGACGCTGTCCGGCCGCCCAGAGAACAAACCTGATGGGCTGGTTGAGCGAGACCGGCAGAGTGGTCGCTGTCGAGCCTGATGCTGTCTGGATCGAGGCGGACCGTAGCGCAGCGTGTGGCAAATGCGCCGCTCGCGCCGGATGTGGGCAGGGCGCTTTGTCGGCCTTGCTGCAGAGCGGTAAGGGTCGCGTCAGAGCGATCTCCGGTGAGACGTTGAGCGCAGCGCAGTGCGCAGTCGGTGACGAGGTGGTGATAGAGGTGCCGGAAGCCACACTGCTAGGCGGTACCTTATTGATTTACGGTTTCCCTTTAGTGATCGGCGCCATCTTCTCTATGCTGGCGTCGCCATGGGGCGATCTATGGTCTGCCAGCGCCTTTGCGACCGGGCTGTTGTCAGGCTTTGCTATCCTTCGGTTTATTGCTGTGCGGTCGGGCGGTGTGCTGCCGGGGCTTTCTGAGCCTCGCCTGACCAGCAAGCAGGTCAACCAGTTTGAGGATCTGCTCGTAAAGAGTTGATCCGGATTTCTTAGATGTCATATGGAGTAAGGCGATGATATTTCGCACTCTTTTGTGCGTGCTCGCACTGTCTTTCACGGCCCAGAAAAGCTTAGCGGAACTGCCCGATTTCACTGAAATTGTGGACTCTGCGTCTCCGGCCGTGGTGAAGATATTGGTCGAATACGAATCCGAAAACTCGCGCTATCAGGAGCAGATGGAGGATTTGCCCGAGTCGCTGAGACGCTTTTTCGATTTCCGTGGCCGACCTCCGGTTCCCAGAGATCGCGCTGGCATGGGTTCCGGCTTCATTCTCACGAGCGACGGCTACATCGTCACGAATAACCATGTCGTTGAGAATGCCCGTCAGGTCATTGTCAGGCTGCCTGATCGACAGGAGTTTGATGCCGAGGTGATAGGAACGGATCCCCGGTCTGATTTAGCGGTGCTTAAGATCGATGCGAAGCGGCTACCCACTCTCGAATTGGCAAGCGAGGACGACATCAAAGTCGGACAGTGGGTGCTGGCGATCGGCTCGCCCTTCAGTCTCGATTTTTCTGTCACCGCGGGGATTGTCAGCGCGCTGGGTCGAAGTCTGCCGACAGAGACGGGCGACAATTACGTGCCTTTCATTCAGACCGATGTGGCGATTAATCCCGGCAATTCCGGCGGACCGCTGTTCAATTTGGACGGCGAGGTGATCGGAGTCAATTCTCAGATTTTTACGCGCTCAGGGGGTTCCATTGGCCTGTCTTTCGCGATCCCGGTTTCCGTCGTCAGGAATGTGGTGTCGCAGATACAGGAAAACGGCGTCGTTGAGCGCGGCTGGCTGGGAGTCAGTATTCAGGATGTTGACCGCAATTTGGCTGAGTCTTTCGGATTGGATAGGCCTCGAGGCGCGTTGATTGCACAAGTGGGTCGCGACTCCCCGGCGGAGCGGGCTGGTCTGCAGTCCGGCGATGTCATTGTCGCTTTCGATGACGAGCCCATCGAAACGTCGGCGGATTTGCCCCACATTGTCGGCCTGATCGCCCCGGGCAGCCGCGTTGAGGCGCTGCTGGTTCGCGATGGCGATGAACAGAGTGTCACTGTAGAAGTGGGCGCTTTGGCATCTGACCAGGTGGCGCGCGTTGATGCGGGGGTTTCTGTTGATGGGAGCCTCCAGTTATTGGGTATGCGCGTCGCTGAGGCAGAGGCGGACACGCTGGCAGATCTCGGTTTGTCGGGCGGTGTGGTGATTGAGGCGGTAGAACCGGATTCTCCTGCTGCCGAGGCCGGTGTCAGAGACGGCGATATACTGACCCGCTTGGGCAGCCGCCCGATCAGCCGTGTTTCAGACGTGACTGCCGCCGCAGATGATCTGGCGCCCGGCAGTTCTGTCCCGGCGCGCCTGATTCGCGGCCGGAGCCCCTTGTTTATCGGTATACGCATCCCGGATGGCGACTAAAGATCCCGGCCCCAGCGTGCTAAAATAGCGGCACTTCCAACTCTGCAACGCTCGCCCGTTCGGTGGGCGTTATTTTTTTGAGGCACTGAATCGGTGGCTGAGCTCAGTCATATTCGAAACTTTTCGATCATTGCGCACATTGATCACGGCAAATCGACTCTGGCCGATCGCTTTATTCAACATTGCGGCGGTTTATCGGAGAGAGAGATGGCCGATCAGGTGCTCGATTCGATGGATCTTGAGCGCGAGCGCGGCATTACCATCAAGGCGCAGAGCGTGACGCTCGACTATCAAGCGCGAGATGGTGAGACGTACCAGCTCAATTTTATTGATACTCCCGGACACGTCGACTTTTCTTACGAGGTAAGTAGGTCCCTCGCTGCCTGCGAAGGTGCACTGTTGGTGGTCGATGCAGGGCAGGGTGTCGAAGCGCAGTCAGTCGCCAACTGTTACACCGCGATCGAACAAGGTCTTGAGGTGCTGCCCGTCCTTAATAAGATGGATCTACCGCAGGCCGACCCCGAGCGCGTACAGCAAGAAATCGAGGAGATTATTGGCATAGATGCCTCAGAGGCAGTGCCTGCCAGTGCCAAGACCGGTATGGGTATCGAGGATGTTCTGGAGTACCTGATCGAGAAGGTGCCTGCCCCTGATGGTGATCGGGAAGCGCCATTGCAGGCACTCATCATCGACTCCTGGTTCGATAATTATCTGGGTGTTGTCTCATTGGTGAGAGTGAAACAGGGGCAGCTCAGCAAGCGGGACAAATTTGTTGTTCGCTCAACCGGCAAGCAGCATCAAGCTGATTTGATTGGTGTGTTCACTCCGCGAAGGACGGAAACCGGATGCCTGAAGGCGGGCGAGGTGGGTTTTGTGGTGGCAGGCATCAAAGACATCAAGGGCGCGCCGGTGGGCGACACCCTGATCTCTGCCTCGCAGCAAGATACGCCGGCGCTGCCCGGCTTCCAGAGCGTGAAGCCTCAGGTTTATGCCGGCATTTTTACGGTGAACGCCGATGATTACGAAGACTTCCGCGACGCCCTTGGCAAGCTGACGCTCAACGACGCGTCGCTGTTTTACGAGCCTGAGACATCCGATGCGCTCGGCTTCGGCTTTCGCTGTGGCTTCCTCGGCATGTTGCACATGGAGATTATCCAGGAGCGACTGGAGAGAGAGTACAACCTCGATCTCATTACGACGGCCCCCACCGTCATTTACGAGATTGTGAAAAAGAGTCAGGAGACCATTTACGTCGACAACCCCTCCAAATTGCCGGACGTGGCGGACATCGAGATCATGCGCGAGCCCATTGCGCGCTGCACGATCCTGACGCCCCAGGAATATTTGGGCGCAGCCATCACGCTCTGTGTGGAAAAGCGGGGCGTGCAGGTAGATTTGCAGTTTCTCGGCCAGCAGGTGCAGGTGATTTACGACATTCCCATGGCGGAGGTCGTGCTCGATTTCTTTGATCGGTTGAAGTCGGTCAGTCGAGGTTACGCGTCGCTTGACTACGGTTTTGAGCGATTTGAGGCGGCCCCGCTGTCCCGATTGGATGTGTTGATCAACGGAGACCGCGTCGATGCGTTGGCCATTATTGTGCATCGCGACCACGTGCAGTCGCGCGGACGGGTGTTGACGGAAAAAATGAAGGAGCTCATCCCACGGCAAATGTTCGATGTGGCGATTCAGGCGGCTGTTGGCGGCAAGATTGTTGCCAGACAGACGGTTAAGGCGCTGAGAAAAAATGTGACGGCCAAGTGCTACGGCGGGGACGTGACGCGGAAGAAGAAGTTGCTGGAAAAACAGAAAGCCGGCAAGAAGCGCATGAAGCAGGTGGGCAATGTTGAAATACCCCAGTCGGCGTTTTTGGCTGTATTGCAGGTTGATGGATGAAGGCGCGACGCCCCCGGCGGTGTATGATTTCCGGGCTTGTGAGAATAGGTGCTGGGTCACGCTGAGTGACATGCTACCGCGTGTAGAGATTAATACGGGTTATGAATATTGATTTTCCGCTGATTCTGGTGATCGTCGTACTGGGTAGCGGCGCCATCTGGCTACTCGACAGCTTGCTGCTTGCCCGGGGTCGGGCGACTCGGCGTCTTCAGTTGGCTGAGCAGTTCCCCGGGTATGATCAAGCCGGATCAAAAGCGTCACAAGCGTTTGCCGAGGCCTGCGACAGGGAGGCTAGCGAGCCCGCAGTGGTGGAGTACGCCCGCTCATTTTTTCCTGTATTGGCGGTTGTGTTGGTGCTGCGTTCTTTTTTGTACGAGCCCTTTCAGATCCCCTCGTCGTCAATGGTGCCCACCCTCGAGGTGGGCGATTACATTCTGGTGAACAAGTTTTCATATGGCCTTCGGTTGCCAGTGACACGCACCAAGATTTTCGACGTCGGTGAGCCGGAGCGAGGCGATGTCATGGTGTTTTTTCCGCCTCATCAAAATGACACCTACTACATCAAACGGGTCATCGGCATTCCGGGTGATCGCGTCGCTTATCGGAACAAGCAATTGCTAGTGAACGGGGAGCCGGTGCCGCAGGAGTGGTTGGCCGAGTTTCCGAGTGGTCGATACACGGTCAAAATGGGACGTGAGGCCTTGCCTGGGACCGATGGCCATCTTATGCAGGTTGATAATCGCCGGGGACCGCGTAACTTTTCCGTTGTCGTGCAGCCCGGTCACTATTTTATGATGGGAGACAATCGCGACAACAGCAGCGACAGTCGCGTGTGGGGCCAGGTCCCGGAGCGAGATATCGTCGGTAAAGCGGTGGCGATCTGGATGCATTGGGAAGAGTTTCTCAGCGTGCCCTCTTTTGGGCGCGCGGGAGCCATTGACTGACCAGCCAGGAGGGTAGGTCATGAACAGACATCGAGTTTTACGAAAACAGCCCATGAGGCACGCTAGTGCTCAGGGTTTCAATCTGTGGGCGGTATCGATCAATTTGCTGTTACTCGGCGCACTGCTGGTCATGGCGCTGCGGATCGTGCCGAGTTACATGGAGTATCTCACCATTAAAGACCTGATCACCCGCGCCGCAGCTGAGCATGATTCCCGCAGTGAGACAGTTACCGATTTGAGAGTCCGGTTAGCGAAGCTGCTGAACACCAATCAAATTTACGACACCAGTATTGATGATATTGAGGTCTATCGAGAGCGGGGTGCCATCGTCATCGACGCGAACTACGAGAAGCGGTTCCCGCTTTTCTGGATTCTGGATGGCGTCATGAGATTCGAGGATCTGATTGTCGAGACGGCGCCAACGGGCCGGACTTGAGCGAGCCTGGCAAAGCTCAACTCGAAGCGCTGCAGGGCAGGTTGTGCTATCAATTTTCTGATCTGACTCTCTTGAAGAGGGCGCTGACACACCGAAGCGCTGGGAAGCATCACAACGAGCGTCTGGAATTTCTCGGTGATGCTGTTATCGGCCTGGCGGCAGCGGCCGCGTTTTACGATCGATTTCCCGACGCTGACGAGGGCGTGCTGAGCCGTCTGCGAGCCTTGGTGGTGAGTGGCCACTCTCTGGCGGCGATCGCCAAGGACATGGATCTGTCTTCTTGCCTGATCCTTGGAGAGAGTGAGCGCAAGAGCGGTGGTCGGCACCGGGACTCGATACTGGCCGACACCCTCGAGGCGCTGGTCGGTGCGGTAGCGCTGGATGCGGGTCCCGAGAAAGCGCTTGAGGTGGCAGCTGGTTGGCTTGGATCAGCGGTAGAGTCGGCGTCGCCCAATGACACCATTGATGCGAAGACGCAGTTGCAGGAGTGGTGTCAGGCTCGTGGAGAGGCGTTACCGGAATACACGGTGGTGGAGGTCTCTGGGAGTGATCATCAGCAGTCTTTTCGTGTCTGTTGTCGCTTACCGAGTCGCCAGTGTGAGACCGAGGCAGCCGGTACAAGCCGACGCCGGGCAGAAAAGTCCGCTGCGGCGGAAATGCTGAGTCAAGTATCTGGGCAGGCGAATGGCTGAGCAGCATTGCGCGATGGTGGCTATCGTCGGGCGCCCGAATGTGGGTAAGTCGACGCTGCTGAATCATTTGTTGGGACAAAAGCTCAGCATCACGTCACGTAAACCCCAAACTACACGCCATCAGGTGCTCGGCGTGACTACGGTTGAGGACATTCAACTTATTTATGTCGATACGCCCGGTATGCACCGGGGTCAGACGAAGGCCATCAACCGGGCCATGAATAAAGCGGCTGCATCGGCACTGAACGATGTAGACCTCACTTTATTTTTGTGCGATCGGACCAAGTGGACTGAGGAAGATGATTTCGTATTGGACCTTGTCGCCCAGCAGAGCACGCCGGTTGCTCTGGTGATTAACAAGGTGGACTTGATGGAACAGAAGAATGAATTGCTGCCCTTTACCAAAGCGCTATCCGAGCGCTGCGGATTTGAGGCTGTGTTCCCAGTTTCGGCGCTGCGCGCACAGGGATTGAATGAACTCGCTGCCTTTGTGGCGACGCAGGCACCCGCAGGGCCCCACCTGTTTCCCGAGGACCAGATCACTGATCGCAGCCAGCGATTTCTCGCTGCTGAACTGGTCCGGGAGAAAATTGTCAGGCAATTGGGTGATGAGCTGCCGTATTCGACGGCGGTGGAGATTGAGGCATTCAAGCAAGATGAGAGAGGTATCCTGCACATCCATGCGCTCATTCTGGTCGAGCGAGAAGGCCAGAAAAAAATTCTGGTTGGAGAGTCGGGAGGCCGATTGAAATCGATTGGGACGTCGGCGAGGCGTGATATGGAGCGCGCTTTTGACAGCAAGGTAATGCTCAAGCTTTGGGTGAAGGTGAAGTCTGGGTGGTCGGATGATATCCGGGCCCTGAAAACCTTGGGGCTAGATCCACAGGGCGATCAATGAGTGTGGCGCAGCCAGCCTGGGTTCTGTCTCGGCAAAGCTACGGCGACAGTGGGATGCTGGTGGAGTTTTTCAGTGCAGAGCTGGGGCGTTGCGGCGCCGTCGTAAGGGGCGCTCACCGTCGCAAGCGGGGTGGGAGCCTCGCCTCGCTGCTACAGCCCTTTCACCCGCTGTTGATCACTCTGGCAGGGCGCAGTGAGTTGAAATCATTACGTTCAGCTGAGGCGCCAAGGCCAGGCTATCTCCTGCGGGGTGATGCATTAATGAGTGGCCTATACCTGAATGAACTTCTGGTCCGATCGCTACCGCGGATGGATGTGTCGCCATCATTGTTTCTGGCTTATGGGCAGGCGATTGAGTCCCTCTACGAGGACGCGGGCGAGGAGGGCTTGCGCCGGTTTGAGCTCGTCTTGCTCAGTGAGCTGGGCT
Organism: Gammaproteobacteria bacterium; assembly: GCA_018222695.1. Lineage (GTDB taxonomy): Bacteria > Pseudomonadota > Gammaproteobacteria > Pseudomonadales > Halieaceae > Luminiphilus. The sequence goes on along the minus strand of JAAEZV010000004.1, from coordinate 3,796 downwards.
ATCGAGTCGCATGGGACAGCGATGAGCAACGCGAGCCCATCAGAGCTGATGGGCACTACCGATTTGAGGTGGATCGTGGTTTTTGTATCGCGGATGCGTCTGCGACGCCGTCTCGAGGCGACCGGTTACTGTCGGGTGTGCACATTATTTGCCTCGGACAGTGGTGGGAAGGAACGGGTTCATTGGGTAATGAAGAGCTGTCGCTACTCAAAGGGATTACGCGTGTCGCGGTCAGTCAATTAACAGGGGGTCGGGTGATGCGCACGCGAGAGGTCTTTAAAGATCTAAAAAGCCTGGGTAAAGGCGCTTGAAGACGGTGCCTTTCAGCGTGATAAGAGTCGAGCCTCAGTCTGGCGTGGAGAGTGAAGCGGCTGTGAAGAGATGTGGCCTATGAGTAAGCCTCGACACTACCCGACGATTGAGCATACGGTAGGTAACACGCCGCTTGTGAGGCTTCAGCGTGTTCCGGGAGAGACCAGCAATACCATTCTAGGAAAGCTGGAGGGGAACAATCCCGCTGGGTCGGTTAAGGATCGTCCGGCGATGAGCATGATCAATGAGGCGGAGTCCCGAGGGGTGATTGCACCCGATGACACACTCATTGAGGCGACCAGTGGCAACACGGGTATCGCACTGGCGATGGCCGCGGCGGTCAAGGGCTATCGGCTCAAGCTGATCATGCCCAGCAACCAAAGCGAAGAGAGAAAGGGTGCCATGCGTGCCTACGGCGCCGAGTTAATTGATGTATCACCTGAGCAGGGAATGGAGGGCGCTCGAGACTTGGCCTTGCAGATGCAGGCCAGGGGTGAGGGCCTGGTGCTCAACCAGTTTGCCAATCCTGATAATCCAGGAGGTCATTTCGCCACAACAGGACCTGAGATTTGGGAGCAAACCGGCGGCAGCGTGACGCACTTTATTGCCTCTATGGGCACAACGGGAACCATCATGGGCGTATCGCGATTCCTGAAATCCCAAAATCCCGACATCCAGATTATTGGTCTGCAACCGACGGACGGTTCGCAGATTCCGGGAATCAGGCGTTGGCCACCCGAATATTTGCCCGATATCTACCAGCATGAGCGTGTGGACCGTGTCATGGACATAAGCCAGAGTGAGTCAGAGCAGATGATGAAGCGGCTCGCGAGGGAGGAGGGTATCTTTGCCGGTGTGTCGTCCGGTGGCGCCATCGCGGCGGCACTTAAGCTCAGCTCAGAGCTTCATGGAGCAACCATTGTGGCGATCATTTGTGACCGCGGGGATCGTTATCTGTCCACGGGTGTCTTTGTTTAGGTGAATTGGTGGAGGCGTTGCCCCGCTAGGATCAATATCCGCGCCGAGGCCCAAGCCATTGCCCGACGAGGTGAGTGAAAATCTATGACCAATGAAGCGACGTCAACTGACGGCGGTATTCAGTCGTTACTCGATATTACGAGGCAGTTACGAGACCCCGACTCGGGGTGCCCTTGGGATCTCAAGCAAAACTTCCACTCGATTGTCCCCTACACCATCGAAGAGACATACGAGTTGGCTGACGCCATTGCTGCCGAAGATTTCGCACAGATTCGGGATGAGCTGGGTGATGTCCTATTTCAAGTCGTGTTTTATTCGCAAATGGCGAAAGAGCAGGGGCTGTTCAGCTTCGATGATGTCGTAAACGGCATTTCGAGAAAATTGCTGCGTAGGCATCCGCATGTCTTTGCTAAGCCCGATGAGCGACAAGTGTCGGAGCAAGAGGTAAAGGAGCGGTGGGAGCAAATTAAGGGAGAGGAGCGGCAAGAGAAAAACCAGGTGGGCGCGCTCGATGATGTCCCACGGGCACTGCCTGCTCTGAGCCGCTCTCAAAAATTGCAGAAGCGAGCGGCGCGTGTTGGCTTTGATTGGAGCGAGTTCGGTGCAGTGCGCGAAAAAGTGGATGAGGAGCTTGGAGAATTGTCAGAAGCTGTTTCTGATGGCGATTCAGAGGCGATCGAGAGTGAGATGGGTGACGTTTTTCTCGCGATGGTGAACTTAGCGCGCCATCTTGGCGTAGATGCAGAGGCCGCTTTGCGAAAGGCCAATCGTCGTTTCGAAGATCGTTTCCGGCTTATGGAGAAGGCGGCGGCTGTTGACGGC
>JAAEZV010000004.1:0-1674 GCA_018222695.1 Gammaproteobacteria bacterium | reverse complement strand
AGGAGTCGCTGCAGCAGCTAGAGCAGCGCTGGCAGGCCGCCAAGGCTTACCTAGCGGCTGCGTCCGACTGACTGCGACTTTGCGCAAAGCCGGTTTGAATCGGCTTGCGAGCTGACAGATGCCTGTGTAGCGTAGCGCTCACACAGCGGTATTACCTGATAAGCACCCAATAAGAGAAATCCATATATGCGAATCATTCTCCTTGGCCCTCCAGGCGCGGGTAAGGGCACACAGGCCCAGTTTATTTGTGAGCAGTTTGGTATCCCTCAGATCTCAACGGGCGACATGCTGAGGGCAGCGGTAGCGGCGGGCACCCCTCTCGGTCAGCAGGCCAAAGCCATTATGGAGTCAGGTGGCCTAGTGTCTGATGACATTATCGTGGGGTTGGTCAAAGAACGACTTGAGGCTCCCGATTGTGAGGGGGGCTGTCTGTTCGATGGTTTTCCCAGAACCATTCCCCAAGCCCAGGCAATGGTGGACGAGGGTATCTCGATTGATCACGTGCTGGAGATTGCTGTTTCCGATGATGAGATTATCAAGCGGCTAAGTGGTCGTAGAGTTCATCTTGGATCAGGCCGTGTTTACCATGTGGACTACAACCCGCCCGTGGACTCTGGAGTGGATGACGAGACAGGTGAACCATTGATTCAACGCGATGATGATCAAGAGGATACGATTCGCAAAAGGCTCTCTGTCTATCACGATCAAACACGTCCTCTGGTTGATTTTTATCGCGAGCTTGAGGGCGTGGACTATCACGAACTCGATGGTGTGGGCGCTGTTGGTGACATTACGCGCCACATAATGACGGCATTGGGTTAGGTAGTAATTCGTACGACTTTGCTTGTCATCAAATATAAAGCTTGATAGCGTTTGACTTGAGGCTGGGCACATTAGGAGGGAACTCATGGCCGCTGCGAAGAAAGCAACAAAGAAAAAACCCGCTGCTAAGAAAAAAGTAGCAGCAAAGAAGAAGGCTCCTGCCAAGAAGAAGGCAGCAGCGAAGAAGAAGGCTCCTGCCAAGAAGAAGGCAGCAGCAAAGAAGAAGGCTCCTGCCAAGAAGAAGGCAGCGGCTAAGAAGAAAAAGGCTCCTGCCAAGAAGAAGGCTGCAGCTAAGAAGAAGGCTCCTGCTAAGAAGAAGGCAGCAGCGAAGAAGAAAAAGGCTCCTGCCAAGAAGAAGGCTGCAGCTAAGAAGAAAAAGGCTCCTGCAAAGAAGAAAGCAGCAGCTAAGAAAAAGGCTCCTGCCAAGAAGAAAGCAGCAGCTAAGAAAAAGGCTCCTGCTAAGAAAAAGGCAGCCAAAAAGAAGAAGTAAGTTCTCTTTGCGCCACGTTTGGGAGTGGCAGCACGTAATAAAGCCGGCGTTATCGCCGGCTTTTTTATTGGTGGCCTGAGGACTGATAGTCAGAGGCCAGGTCTTTTTGTCTAAGTTGTTTGCGGAGTGAGGCCCTTCAGTGGCGATTCTTTATCACTACCCCATGTCTCCCTATTCTGAAAAGCTGCGGGCTGCTATGGGTTTTTCTGGCATCAGCTGGCAGTCAGTGGTGGTGCCCGAGCAGCCGCCTAGAGCGCTACTGGATGGCTTGATCGGTGGATACCGTCGCATCCCTGTACTGCAAATGGGTGCGCAGTTTTACTGCGATACTCGGCTGGCCTTTGAGGCGCTCGATGTCGGCG
>JAAEZV010000264.1 GCA_018222695.1 Gammaproteobacteria bacterium | reverse complement strand
CTGCAAAAGCCGCCAGCGCTAGTTCAGACAGCTCGGCCTCTTCCTCAGTGGCCAGGTCCGAAGGGCAGGTAAAGCGCGTTTCTTCGGAGTGATATTTGGCGTCGAAATCGTAGAAATCGCCGGACACGTCAATTCGGATGCTGGGCAGTGCTCTGTCGCCGAGGATCGCGACCGTGTATTCCGGCCCCGAGACAAACTGCTCGGCCATCACATCGGCACCAAATGTGCTGGCGTGACGGTAGGCGGCCTCGAGCTCAGCAGCGTTGCTGGCCTTGCTCATTCCCAGAGAGGAACCTTCAAGCGCCGGTTTCACAAAAACCGTGCCCAGTGCCTCAATCACCGCCTGCCAATTCGTCTCAGGCGTTAGTTGCTGAAAGGCGGGTGTGGGCAAGCCCAGCCCCTGCCACAGCCACTTGGTGCGGACTTTGTCCATGGTCAGCGCAGACGCCATGAGATCGCAGCCGCTATAGGGCAGCTTCATGAGTTCGAATAGCCCCTGCACCGTGCCGTCTTCACCACCTGGGCCGTGCAATAGATTAAAGGCAAACGAGACCCCCTTGAGTTGCTCCGGCCAGCCCTCCTCTGCCGTATCGACTCGCAGCACCTGCGCACCGGCCTGCTCCAGCGCGTGCGCAACGTTCTCGCCGCTCTCCAGTGAAATACTGCGCTCCGCGGCGGAGCCGCCCAGCATGACTGCCAGTGTTTTTCCGCTGAAGGGATTGGCGGTCATTGCAAGGCCTCCAGCGAATCACTGTCGGCTAACGCCGCAGAAAGCCGACCGATGTCACCAGCTCCCTGCATTAACAGGATGTCCCCGTCACTCAACACGCCTGCCAAAACGGCTGCCAGCTGCCGCTGGTCGGAGACCACCACGGGTTCCAGCACGCCTCTAGCACGAATCGCTCTGGCCAGTGACTGCGCGTCAGCGCCCTCAATCGTCGATTCGCCGGCGGGGTAAACATCGAGCAGGATCAGAAACTGGGCCTCACCCAGCACCGAGACAAACTCATCAAAATGGTCTCGAGTGCGGGTAAACCGATGGGGTTGATACACCATGACCACCCTCTGATCGTTAAACGCGTCGCGGGCGGCCTGCAAAGTGACGGCGACCTCAGTGGGGTGATGCCCGTAATCGTCGATCAGCCTCGCGCTACCCGCTGACCAGCGCACATCGCCCAAATCCGAGAAGCGTCTGCCGACGCCGCCAAATTCAGCCAATCCTTTGACAATAGCGTCCTCTGAAATACCGAGTTCTGCACAGAGCGCCGCGGCACCCGCAGCATTCTGGGCGTTGTGGAGTCCGGGCATGTTGACGGTCAGCGCCAATGGCGCAACATCGTGGGGGCGGATGAGCTCAAAGTGACTGCACAGGCCCTCGCTCCGGTAATTATCCAATCGGTAATCGGCATCAGCGTGGCGCCCATAAGTCACCACCTGCCGGGACAGTTCAGGGATTAAATCGCGCACACCTTTGTCATCCAGACACATGACGGCGGGCCCATAAAAGGGCAGGTTGTGCAGGAAACCGTTGAAGGCCTGCACGTAGCGGCTCATATCTCCCTCGTAATGCTCCATATGGTCAGCTTCAATGTTGGTGACCAGCGCCATCATGGGTTGCAGATGCAGAAATGAAGCGTCGCTCTCGTCCGCTTCAACCACCAGAAACTGCCCCTCACCCAGCGCCGCGTTGGCGCCCGCTTGATTGAGGAGGCCACCAATCACAAAAGTCGGATCCTCGCCTGCCTCACCGAGAATGGCGGCGATCAGGCTTGTGGTAGTGGTCTTGCCGTGGGTTCCCGCAACAGCAATGCCGAAGCGGTAACGCATGAGTTCTGCCAACATTTCCGCACGCGGCACCACGGGGATCCGCTGCTGACGTGCCGCCGTGCGTTCAGGGTTGTCCTCAGGCACGGCGGCTGACACCACGAGCACGTCAGCGCCTGCTATGTGCTCAGCCTCGTGACCGATGTGCACGGTAATTCCCAGGGAGCGCAGTCTCGCCACCACTGGGCTCTCGGCTCGATCAGAGCCTGTCACCGTGTAGCCGAGGCCGGCGAGCACCTCGGCAATACCACTCATGCCAGCACCACCGATCCCCACCATAAAGATGTGACGAATACGGCCCATGCCTGTCATAACGGGGCGCGACTCAACCGCTTGCATGCACCACCCCCCTGAGCACTTCAACAACGCGATGAGTGGCGTCGGGCGCGGCAAACTCGCTCGCCGCACTCGACAATTGAGTCAGCGACGACGGTGAGGCAATCCAATCGGTCAGCAATCCGGCAAGGCGCTCTGGTGTCGCCTCTGGTTGAGGTAGCAGCACTGCCGCACCCGCGTCCGCCAAAACCCGCGCGTTCTGGGTCTGATGGTCATCAATTGCATGTGGCAGCGGGATCAATATTGCCGCGGTGCCAGTTGCCGCGAGCTCCGACACCGTCAAGGCACCGGCTCGCGCAATCACAATATCCGCCCAGGCGTACGCCGCTGGCATGTCGTCAATAAAGTCATCGCAGCGCCTGTCAGCAAATGAACTATCTATCCATGCTGCATCGGCCTCGACGCGATTGCGTGCACCGCATTGCTGCCAAATTGAGAGAGACTGACCGAGCCCCCGTTCCATCAAGAGGCTCGTCATGAGAGGTGTTAGTGCGTTCAACGGCGCGGCTCCGAGGCTGCCTCCCAGCACCAACACTCTGAGTGGACGCTCTGCGGAAAAGGTCAACAACTGGCTAAGCTCGCCTCGGTCGACCGGTGTCAGCGTCTGGCGTACTGGATTCCCGACCACTTCGGCCTTCCGGTCTGCGGCAAATCCACCCGGCAACCCACAGAGCACCCGGCGCGCCAGTGGCGCCAGCCAGCGATTGGTCGTCCCCGCGACCGAATTCTGTTCGTGGATTACCAGTGGGCGTCGTGTTAACCACGCAGCGAGCCCTGCAGGCCCCGCTGCATAGCCGCCCATACCGAGCACCACGTCAGGCTTTACGCGCCGCATAATTGAGAGGGACTGCCAGAGCGCCGCGGCCAGGCGGAGCGCACCCTGCACCCGCGCCATCCAATTTTTGCCACGTAGTCCGGAGACGCTGAGGTGATGTAAAGGCAAGCCGGCCGCCGGTACCAAGCGCTGCTCAATGCCACGCTCTGTTCCGACCCAGTCCACCGACCAGCCCAGCTCCGTTAAGAGCCCGGCCACGGCCAGTGC
>JAAEZV010000263.1 GCA_018222695.1 Gammaproteobacteria bacterium | reverse complement strand
AATCTCCCGCGAGCGTGACGGCCGCCAGCAAACCGATTCCAATGGCCAATCCCATCAAAGTCTCCGCCATGCTCAGGCCGAACAGCATCTCTGGCGTGAACGAGCACAGATTGCGGACCTCAAAGAGCCAAGGCATCCACCGATCAACGGCGAACCAGTCCGGCATACCGAGTTGAAACTGACAACTGCCATCCCCGATGCCGTTTTCCAGTCGGTACAAGTACCGGGCGCGCTCGAAAAGGCCTGCACCTGCGATGAATACAGCTAAGTTTCCCACAACACGTACCAGTGTGATCTGCGGCGTGATCAGCATGATGAGTGCGATCAGCGTAAAAGCGACCACCCAAAGCCGGGCATGAATACACACCTGACAGGGCTCATCACCCAGTGCGTATTGGTAATACAAGGCCACGCTCAGGAGGGCGATACCGAACAAAACAAGGGCCAGCCAGTACCAGCGAGATTTGAGAAAGCGCGAGAGTGTTGTCACGTTGTTAGCGATGCCATCTGTGGTGGATCAAGTTGATCGCGCTAAGTTTACCGTTTCCCGCACGCCCTCGCCGAAAGGTTGCAGGCAGCGCCATAACATGACGGCTGAAAACAGCGATGAAGCGATCACCACACAACTGATGGACCAATCGATCATCGCTGGATCTTTAAACACATAATCTGTGAGCAAGGCGACGGCGGTGGGTCCCAGTGACAGGCCCAGCAGCGAGATCGTGAGCAAATAGAGCGCCATGGTCTGCCCCCGGATTTGATTCGGGGTCACATTAATGACCGCGATAGAACCCGACGCGGTGGTCATGGCGGGACCGATACTGGCAGGAATCATTGCCATCAACGCCGCTTGGCCCGTTGATGCGAGTGGCAGATACACGACCCCCGGGAGGCAGATCGCGATACTGAGCAACGCGACCTTCAGCTCTGCGTTCTGCTGCCCCACGCGGTGTAGCTTGTCGATCAGGCTCCCGGCGAGGAACACACCCAGCGGACCGGTGGCCAAAATAATCAGGCCGTATCCGAGGCCAATGTCACCCATGGTCCAGCCGTGAACGCGAGCGAAACTGGTGGGAATCCAGGAGAACAGCGCATAGCCAACGATGGTATTCACTGACATGCCGAGAAAGAGCGGGACATAGATCTTTCTTCTGCCATTCAGGAACGAGAGGACTTCGCGGAAACTTAGATTCTGAGCCGCTGAGCTGGTCTCTTGCCTGGCCGGCTCGCGCACAGTGAGCATCAGAAGGACTACCAGAAGCCCGGGCAGTGCGACGAGGAAAAATACGTACTGCCAGGCCGCCACACTGCCAATGACCGGCAGCACATGCCGTTCGCTGGTGCTGACATAGGTGATCACCATCCCGCCGAACACCATGGCGAAACCGGTGCCGAGCGACACCCCGGCGTTGTAGGTCGCCAGCGCTTTGCCGCGCACACCCGGTGGAAAATAGTCAGCGATCATGGAAGTTGCGCTCGGGGTGAGGCTGGCTTCGCCTACGCCCACTCCCATTCGCGCCAGAAACAGTTGCCAGTAGTTGCCTGCCAGTCCGCAGGCGGCAGTCATCGCGCTCCATAACGTGACACCACCGATAATGATATTGCGGCGCACGGTTTGATCCGCGAGGCGACCCAGTGGCACCGCCATAAAAACGTAGAAAATGGAGAAAGCCAGGCCCATCAGCAGACTCATCTGCGTATCGCTCAGAGAAAGATCGGCCTGAATTGGTCCGACCATCAGTGCGAGGATTTGGCGATCGAGAAAGGACACCAAGTACGCAAAGGTGAGTACCCCCACGACGTACCAATGGTAGGCAGTGATTTTATGAGACGCCTGCAGTTCAGTCATCGTGTTGATGTGGACCCATGTCGACCAAACGCTCCGGACTTCATTGCCATTACCGGAAGCGGGGCATGACGTGGGACGCGAACAGTTTCGCCTGCTCGACCATGGCAACCTGTCGTGCCCCATGCGGGTGCGCAACCGGAGAGCCTCCCAGCTGATAGACGTGCTCGATTCCCAGGTCGATGAGTGGCTCAAGGCGCTCGATACATTTGTCAGGTGGACCACAGATCGAGAACCAGTCGACAAAAGCCTCATCAATAAGCTCGAGGTGTGTTCCCTCTTCCTGGGCGTGACGCGCCATGTCGTACTGCGACTGCATACTTTCAGCGATCGCACGCAGTTTGGTTGGCAGGTGATCGGTGGGCGCGTTTTTGAGTCCCGCAAAATGCGCGACCATGCCAGCGATCAACTTGCCCAGCGACAGGGCTCTTTGCTCGTCCTCGTCGCAGACCAGATTGATGTAGGCACCGATTTGAATACTGTCGCGGGGCCGATCGATCTTGTTGAGATGTTCAAGCGCCGTATTCATCGCCCACTGCAGGCGCTCGGGTGCGCTACCTACGGCAAAGGAGATGCGGTCCCCTACCTCGACTGCCATCTGAATGGTTTTGGGGCCGGTGCAGGCAATATCGATAGGGACAGGGTGGCGTGGGTAGGAATCGAGCCAGCGAAGCTGCGACGCGCGTCCGTTACGTTCCACGGCATCACCATTAAGGTAGGCCCGGAGCCGTTCGATAAACGTTTTGAGTTGCGCGGTGGTGCCATTACCTTTTCCAATGTGCGCGAGACTCGAATCACCCCGGCCGATGCCGCACAGCGCGCGACCGCCGGTCTCTGCAGACAGAGAAGCCAAAGCGCTGGCGAGCACAGCCGGATCGCGAGTAATGGGGTTGGTGACGCCGGTGCCGACCCGAAGGCGTTGTGTTCCCGCCCCGGCGAGGTTGAGCTGTCCGATCGGATCCGGGGAAAGGTTCTGGGTGTCGGGACTGAGCAAAATATCGAAGCCCAGTCGCTCCGCCTCCGCAGCCAGTTGCGCGGTGTTGCCCGGGCTGGGCTCCATCACAATACCGAATTCCGTCATGCCAGCTCCATGTGCTCTTTGCGGCGTTTCCGAGCCCACTTAAATCCCTTTCCTGCAGTGCGTCAATGGTTCGAGTATTTCTGAGCAGACTCGCCTTGCTCGGAGCGAGAGCGTTGGGTGTTGCCGGGTTCAGCGTTCGCTTCGCAATCCGCGCTCCCGCCGGTGCTGGCTAGGCCACAGTGGCGATTCGCGGCATACTCACGCCCGCCCAGCCCGGGCACCAAGGAGGCAGGTTTATATGACGATGAATCTGAAAGCCCTCGAGTGGTTTGGTG
>JAAEZV010000262.1 GCA_018222695.1 Gammaproteobacteria bacterium | reverse complement strand
AGCAAATCCCCCAGCTCGCAGGCGTTCGTGATAACACCGATCACAGTGACCGCAGCCAGGCTTATTACTAAGCCGATCGTCCTTTCAGTGCCGCGGCGGTGGCCTCAGAGAGCTCTACGATGAGTGACTCTGTGGTCGCCCAATCGATACATCCATCCGTCACTGACACGCCATAGCGTAACGCCGACAGGTCCGCCGGAATCGCCTGGTTCCCCGCCTCAAGATGGCTTTCCAGCATGAGCCCGATGATCGACTGGTTGCCATCGATAATCTGCTCACTCACATTGCGCGCTACGGCCGGCTGCAGCGCCGGATCCTTCTCGGAATTGGCGTGACTGCAGTCGACCATGATATTGGCAGGAAGGCCCGCGGCCTGAAGATCTGTCTCACATTGAGCAATGTGCTCGGCGCGGTAATTGGGGCCCTGGCTGCCGCCTCTGAGCACAATATGGCCGTACCGATTGCCGCTGGTTTCAAAAACCGAGACCTTGCCTTCCGAGTTGATACCCAAAAAACGGTGCGGATTGGCAACTGACTGCAGTGCATTAACCGCTACCGCCAAACCACCGTCTGTGCCATTTTTGAAACCCACGGGAGAAGACAGCCCGCTCGCCATTTCGCGGTGGGTTTGTGATTCGGTGGTTCTCGCGCCGATGGCTGACCAGCTAATGAGATCATGCAGGTACTGCGGCGTAATGGGATCGAGCGCTTCCGTGGCGGTTGGCAGCCCCAGCGCCAGAATATCCCTGAGCAACGTGCGACCAATCGTGAGGCCACTCTCAATTTCAAAAGAATCGTCGAGGTTGGGGTCATTGATCAGACCCTTCCAACCAACGGTTGTCCGCGGTTTCTCAAAATAAACTCGCATGACAAGGTACAGGTTGTCTGCGACCCGTGCCGATAAGTCTTTAAGCCGATTGGCATAGTCCAAGGCTGCACCCACGTCATGGATCGAGCAGGGGCCCACTACGACCATCAATCTATGATCCTGTCGATCAATGATCTGTTCGATGGTTGTCCGGGAAGCTGACACGAATCCATAGATGGCATCAGGAATCTCGACGATGTCCCTTAACGCCGAAGGCGAGATCAAGACGCGTTGATCCGCTACGTTCACGTTATGTATCTGGGGATTGGCCACTATGCTGTCCTCTTTGCTCACGGCTCGGATCGCTCCAAGCCACGTCGGGCTCGCTACCGACTTGATTGAGCCTGTCCCTCTGCGGGCGGAGCAGGAGTTTACCGATTCAGTGAACGAAATTCAGCCGCATCCAGCGTGTTCTTGAATCTGTCGTATCAATCGACACATCTCCCCGTCGGCGGGTTCCCGACCCTCTGGCGCCCATGGGATACTCCATACCATGCGCTTGACTGTTGATTTACCGCTCTTCTTACCCTTGCTGGAGTCGGGCGCGTGCATCGTGACGCCGGGTAAACGGCTTGCACGCGAGGTCACAGAAAGCTGGGTCAGGCATTGTGGAAGTAACAACCCGATCGTAGCGACCCCAAGGGTGACGACGGTGGATGGCTGGTTGGAGCAAGCATGGCTCCACGCCGTGGAGTCCGGTCGACTGCCTCCCGCGCGCCTGCTGACGCCACAACAGGATTTGGCTGTCTGGCAGCAGCTCATCCGAGGTGACCTAGAGGAACGTATCGGCTTCTCGCTCACCCATCCCAGAGCGGCCGCCCAGCGCGCGCAGGCCGCCTGGAACAAGCTGATGATGCATGACGGCGCCGCTCTGAAAGATCTCTGGTCAGCTTTTCATTACGACGATGACTGCCGGATTTTTGCAGACTGGGCTCACCAATACAGCACGCGGCTCAGAGAGCTGGGGGCGTTATCACGCTATGGGGCTTATCAGCAGCTGCTGTCGGTGCCGGTGACAGAACGACCGCCAGTGGGGCTTTTTACCGTGCCTGATGTGCCACCGCTGACCCGTAAGGCACTCGACCATCTGGCTAGCGTGACGATGCTCGAGCCGGATAAATGTCACCAGGCAGATATGCCGGTCCACAGTTTTCTTACCCGGGATGACGAGCTGTTCGCTGCCGCGCAATGGGCCCGCACGAGCAGCACTGACGCGGGGGCAAGAGTCGGGATTGTGCTGCTGGATATGGCTACTGATCGCAATCGTCTCGAGTACTTTCTTCGGCAGGAATTTGATTGCCTCGATGCTCGTTATAACGATCTACCTGTCAATTTTGCGACCGGCATGCCACTGGCCAGCACACCTTTGTTCCGTGATGCGCTGACCGCGCTGGAATGGGAGGTGCGGCCACTCAGTCGCCCGCAGTGGTTAAGTCTGACTCGCTCGCCGTATCTGGCATTTAAAGACGACTCGCTGATGATCCCCGGGTTGATTCAAGCGCAGTTCATGTCGGGTAGCCATGAGATTTCACTCGAGAGTACGCTGCACATAGCGGCGCGCGAGAACGCATCATCCGAGGTGACCGGCATCCTCCGCTCGATCAGATCCAGTCGGATCCAGATCGGCGTCAAAAATCTCGACGATTGGACGGAAGTCATTCGTGAGCGCTTGGCGCTCTGGGGGTGGCCCGGTAGGCAGGGACTGGATTCGATTGAATATCAGCAGTTCCAGCGTCTTGATGCGAGCCTAGACGCGCTTGTCTCTTTGTCAGCGGTACTGCCTCATCAATCGTATGAATCCGCCCTCGGTCTTTGGCGGGACTGTCTGGCTGCAACCGTCTTTCAGCCCAAAACCCCCCATGACAGCATCCAGGTGCTGGGGCCGCTTGAAGCCATAGGCGGGCAATTTGATGCGCTGTGGGTTTGTGGTGCGCAACAGGGTGTATTGCCAGCCCGGCCGCGAGTTGAGCCGTTTCTGCCGCCGACTATTCAGAAATCGCTAGGGATGACCGATATAGATGAAGGGGCACTGACCGAGGAAGGCAGCACGCTACTTCAGGTCTGGCTTGCAGGGAGTCGGGAGGCGATCGCCAGCTTCCACAGCACCGATCAAGGGCTGCTGCAGCATGCCAGCGCTTTGCTGTCTGGCAAGGTATACAGTAGCACCACCTCGTGGTTTCCACCTGCGCGATGGGCTGGCCAACTGCAATTGGAGCGCGCCCCAGAAGACGAATCGCTGCGTCTAGAGACGGCTGAGACAGCCGGCGGCACGTCGCTCATCCGGGATCAGGCGGCCTGTCCTTTTCGGGCCTTTGCAAGGCACCGGCTGAACCTGCCT
>JAAEZV010000261.1 GCA_018222695.1 Gammaproteobacteria bacterium | reverse complement strand
GGGCGTGAACATCGATGACTTCCGCTTTCACTGTCGGTCCTCTTACAAGTGCCTTGTTAGGGGACGTTATGGGTGAGACGTCCCACACCAGTTTGCACCATGTTGCATTGTCTTACGATGCTGACAGGTTGCTTTACGATGTGATTCGCCGCCAGTACCCTTCTGACTGTCTATGTTTTGCGAGTTCGAGATGCCAAAACTCATTCATAAAAGCGCATGTGTAGGGTTGCTCACGCTCTTTTCCACCGTCGTCTTCTCAGAGACGGTGATCGTTAATTTAGAAGAGCCGAATGCTGACGGCGTCTACACGGGCATTTCCAACTTGCGCGGCTGGGCCGTCGCAGAGTCAGGTATTGCTGCCATAGAGATCGATGTCGATGGTGCCTATGCGTTTGACGTGCCCATGGGCGGCGCTCGAGGTGATGTAGCGAAGGTCTACCCCGATTTTCCTGACGCGGATACGTCAGGGTTTTCCATGGCATACAACTATAAGGGGCTTACTTCAGGAGAGTATGTCTTTACTGCTCGGGCAATCTCTAACGATGGCGGCGTTGCGACGCAAAACGCGACCGTGAAGGTCGACCGGTTCCTGTCCTCTTACATCCGAGACGGCGCGGAAGTCGATACATCAACGGTATCTGAGGTGTCATTTGACGACGCCTCTTTTACGCTGAAAGGCCTCACCGTTGAGGGTCGGCAGTGGGATGTGTTGATGGATTTTGATACCGCAACCCAGGGCTTCGAAATCACTGACATTGCTGAGGTGGGCGGATCCGGCACGGGAGCAGTTTGCCCGTCTACCAGCTGGAGCTCGGGAGATTACACCCTCGAGCAGGAGGGCATCGTGCGCCAATTCCGGGTTCGGCTACCGGCCGGCTATAGCACCAATCAGGCTTACCCGCTCATCGTGTTGTTCCACGGTTGGGGCGGCGATGAAGGTGAGTTTCTGGACAATGCAACAGTGCAATCAGAGTCGGACCAACGAGGCTATGTGTTAGTGGCGCCGCTGGGACTGGGTCGAGAAGAACCGGGTAATCGGTTTTCGTCTTGGTCGTTTCAGGGGTCAACAACGGGTCTCGACGGGGATGGCCTCAATGCAACAGTCAGTGATGACAGTGACGCGATCTGTGATGATGACATGACAGCGAACTACACTTATCCGTCCTGCGAAGGGATCGCTGAGAACGGTTGTTCCTGGACGCAATGCTCTGTCGATGATGTGGCATTTTCCGCGGCGCTGGTTCAAGAGGTGTCCGCCAATGTCTGCATTGACTCTGACCGCGTTTACGCTGTGGGCGGCTCGAACGGCGGTATGTTTGTCTGGGATCTGGGCCGTGATGAGCTGAGTGCAGAAGTCTTCAGGGCGGTAGCCCCGATTTTGGGGTTGCCCCATCGAGGCTATCTGGATCCACCGATCTCCGAGGGCGGTATGCCCGTCATTTCCATTACGGGCTCGCGGGACAGGACAGTACCCCCGGGTGACTGGGAGCAGGAAAGCTTCACCACCACCTCAGATGGCGACGTTTACTATTATTCCAGCGCCTCGGCGATCACCAAAGTCTGGGCGGAGGCCCAGGGCTGTGACACCACGGCACCGGCGGAGTCCATCGATGTTGGCAGCTCCAGTATGGAGTGCCGCGGCTGGTCCTATTGTCAGAGCGACTCACAGTGGCCGCCCGTGCTAGATTGCCGCGGCGACATGGGCCACATGTATAACCTCAGCTCTAGCTGGCCCCTGATTCTGGATTTTTTTGAGCAGCTATAGCGATCGCCGTAGCAAGGACCGATGCGCAGTTGCTCTCGGGCCCGACGTTAGGGGACTTAACACACCATGACATTTCCAATCGACGCCGTTCGACAACAATTTCCCTCGCTGGCGACAACAGACGACGGCCAGCGCCGCATCTATTTTGATAACGCGGCGGGCACTCAGGTCCCCAGACAGACGATTGATCGCATCGTCGACTTTTTTCACCGCTACAACAGCAACACCGGCGTCTTTAATCCGACCTCTGTCGAGGTCGACGCGCTCTATGACGATACCGTAAAAGCCATGGCCGACTTTCTGGGTACGACCGACCCGGGTGAAGTGCTGATTGGCGCCAATATGACAACGCTTACCTACCAGCTCTCGCGCAGTCTCGCGCACCAGTTTGAGCCCGGTGACGAAATCATCATCTCCCGGATGGAGCACGAGGGGAACGTCTCGCCCTGGCTGCAAATGGCTGAAGACAATGGTCTGGTGGTTAAGTGGCTCGAATTTGACCGCAACTCATGGCGTGCCGAACCCGCATTGCTCGAACCTCTGCTCAGTGAGCGCACGCGGTTACTGGCGCTCAATTACGCGAGTAACCTGACCGGTGGCGTCAACGATGTGAAGGCCTTGACCGCGATGGCTCAGGCCGCCGGCGTCATTGTGTATGTGGACGCCGTGCAATACGCCTCGCACCGACTGATCGATGTAAAAGATCTGGGCTGTGATTTTCTGGCGTGCTCGCCCTACAAGTTTTATGGGCCGCATTTAGGGGTGGTGTATGGCAAACGGGACCGATTGGAGTCCCTTCGCGCTTATAAACTCCGTTGTGCCAGCAATGACCTGCCTTTCCGATTCAGCCTGGGCACGCCGGCATTTGAACTGATCGCAGGACTGATGGGCACGCTGGAGTATTTTCAGTGGCTGGCAGCCGAGACTGGCTGCAGTGGCGATCGCCGCCAGTTATTCGAGGGTGCTTATACGGCGATGGGCGGCCATGAAGATGGTTTGTCAGAGCAATTGCTGTCGGGTTTGGTGGCGATGCCGGGGCTGACCATGCAGGGCGCGAGGACGCTGACGCACCGCGTCGCGACTTTCTCCTTCACCCACGATCGTCATCCCGCCAGTGCGATCGCCAGACAGCTATCAGATGCTGGTCTCTACTGTCACTGGGGCGACAACTACGCCTTTGAGGTGGCGAAAGCGCTGGGTCTTGACCCTCAGGAAGGCGTGCTGCGTTTGGGAATAGGGCATTACAACACTGCGGACGAAGTCGCCGAGGCACTGACGCTCATCGAGGGTGTGCTCGCAGCTTGATCGATTTTCACAAGCGCTGAATTAAGCGCTCTCGAGCGCTGACCAGATCGCCTCCACCCACTCTCTGATTTGCAGGCCCTCTTGCCATCGATCTGACAGCTCACGCTGGTCAGCACCCGTGATCGCATAAGCGGGTGG
>JAAEZV010000260.1 GCA_018222695.1 Gammaproteobacteria bacterium | reverse complement strand
GGGTACATGCAGACCCAGTATGAGCTGGTCTCGCTCGAGGTGCATGAGGGCGACAGCTGAGCAATGAGCCTCAGGCTGAAAAATCTCCCAGTGCGCCCGGGTTGATCAGGCCTTCTGGATCGAGCTCTTTCTTTAAGGCCCGCAGCACGCTGCGGCTGTCTGGATTCAGGCTGGCCAGCATAGGATAGGTCTTGCCAATCTGGTTACTGGCAGCGCCGAACTCGGCGAACACGTCGACAATTTTGCTGCGGACTTCATCGACCAGCGCGCGCCCCTCGTGATTCGGCGGAGGCTCTTCCAATTCATTCAGAAAATCGGGTTCAGGCACGTGGCGATGCACGGGCAGCCACTCGTCAAACCATCTGAGCACGGGCTCGTAACTGAAAATGTGTTGCGCGATTGCGATATAGAGAAAGCTCATGGTCACCCCGCAGGCCGCCATGCGCTCCCGGTAAGGGTCGATCGCCGCCTCGGTGGCTACGATCAGTCGTTCGGCGTCGGAGTGGGGCACCTTCGAGTTGAGTGCTGCCCAGCGCTCCCCCTGCGAACCGAGAATCCCGTTCAGCGGCTCAAAAGGATTAGCCCTCGCGGCCTTGGGGAT
Organism: Gammaproteobacteria bacterium; assembly: GCA_018222695.1. GTDB lineage: Bacteria > Pseudomonadota > Gammaproteobacteria > Pseudomonadales > Halieaceae > Luminiphilus. The sequence continues at coordinate 2,619 of JAAEZV010000260.1, read as the reverse complement.
CGTATTACTGATCTCCACACCGTTGTGATCGAGTGCCAGCTTGACCACGCCGCGGCGATCGTCGCGCACGCCATCGACCGAGCGTCCCGCGCAGACGCAGTGCAGGGTATAGACCTCGCCTTCGACAAAACGCCGACCCGCCATCGCCATTTTCGCGCCTTCTTGAAGCCCCTTGAGCACGCTCGACTGGGACCGAATAACGTTACCCAAGCGGCCGATGTCTTTCATCAGGGTCGCGGGATCGAGCGAGCGCTGGGTGGTGGCGGGATCAAAGATATACGCCTCTTCACAGAAGCCGCTCCGCCCGATTGCGGACAAAGCCCGGGTGGCTTCCTGCTGCGTGGCGAATGCAAACGAGGCGTAATCTGCGGCCTCAGGCATGGGCATCATGCGCAGCGATGCGAGGGTTTTCACACCCAGCGCTCCGGCGTCGTGCACAAATAATCCAGTGAGATCCGGGCCGTATTGACGGAACCCGGGTCGACCGTTATGAAAGGCCGCTTGGCCGGTTTGGATACGTCGACCGCGCGCGTCGATCACTTCCATGCCGACCACAATATCGGCGGCACTGCCGTAACGCGCCGTACCCATAAAAAGTGCGCCGTTGGACAGTCCGCCACCCACTGTGGCGCGGCTTCCCGAGAAAGTGCCGAAGAAGGGCAAGCGCAGGCCGCGGGGGGTCAGCGCCTCCCAGATTTGCTGCCAGGTGACCCCTGCCTCGACGGTGATCACCAGATCTTCTTCGTTGATCGAGACAATCCGGTTCAGCCCACTGAGGTCCAGCATCACGGTATTGGGTTGGGTGGGAAGGTAACCGCCGGTGTAAGACATACCGCCACCGCGTTGGGTAATGGCCCAGCCCGCTGTCGCGGCAATCCGCACCGCATCTGCGGCTTGCTCCTGAGTCGCCGGACGCACCACCAGTGCGGGTGCAATCTCGCCACCGTAGACATCCGTGGAGAAGAGGGTTTTGGCGTCCTCGCCCAGCAGGCATTCTGGACCCAGCGCGTCGATCAAGGCGCTTCCTAGCAGGGCTGTCGGGTCAGTGGCTTTGTTCATCGGTGCACCTTGGTGCGCTGTGACGCTTTCATACGGACAGGTTCAAAATAACCCGTGCGCGCCGATTGATAGTCTCCCCGTTTTACCCCGATTTCTTGTCTGGCTCAAATGACCGCGCTGGTGACCGCTTGGCGCCTACTGCCGCCGGCGATGCGGCGCCCTCAGAGCCCGTGTTGGGTAAAAAATACCTGGGTTTGAGCGAGGATCGCGCGCGCCCGCTCTAGCGGGTCGCGATACGTCTCGCGATAGTGCAACGAACGGATTTCCAGACTGATCGGTAAGTTGGCTGGCAGGGCTTTCGCCATCGCCGCCACCGGTACGCTGCCTTCACCTGGCGCTAAACGCCCATCAATAGCGTCGATGTAGTAGGCGTCGGGGTCGGTGACCACGCCGCATTCGGGCATGTCGCACAGCTGCGCGTAACTCAGCCAGTGCTCAGGAATCTCACGGATTTTCTCGGGGTCATGTCCCACCCGCTCATGGTGAAAAGGATCGACCAAAATTCCACCGGCAGGGTGATCAACCGCATTCACCACATCTAGAGCGTCATCGAGGGTTTTGACCTCGGTGATGGCCATGTACTCAAGGCAGGCCCGCATGCCCGCGCGCTCCGCGTGAATGCAAAGATCCTCGTAGAGGTGCTTGGTGACCTCGCGGTCAGGTTCAGAGCTTACGATCAGGCAGTTTTTGGCACCCACCTCGCCGCCCATGGCGATGATTTCATGATGCAGGGGGTCGGGCTTGCCTCCGGGCTGCAGCCAGATGACCTCGACATCAAGCGCGACGAGCCCTGTTTCCTGAAGCACTGCGGCGACTTCACCCGCGGTGCCGCTGTGCCAGTTATCCCGAGGCGCGACCCAGAGACCTACACTGTTGTAGCCGGCGTCGGCGGCGATACGCACCATGTCGGGAGGCGATACCTCAGGTGGGTTGCCGTCGTGCACGCCAGACGCCAGTGCCAGTAGCCGTTCGCTCATATTGCGTTCCCTCGTTATCCGCGCCACAGTGCAGAGGATAGAAGTGACGGGTCACATGATGCAGGGATCAGTCACGCCAATCCAGCTTAAGCAGAGAGGCCAATAACGTTGCAGGTGAACAACATCGAGGGATTGCAGCTCGTGCATACCGGTCTGGTCTGCCGGGATATCGATACCGCCAAAGCGCGCCTGAGTGAGACGCTGAATGTGCACTGGGTGGGTGTTGAGCGCGAGCCTTGGCCGCTCGTTATTTTTGGTAAGACGGTCAGCATTCCCCTGCGCATTGCGCATGCGAGCACCGGGCAGGCGAATTTCGAACTGATCGAGGCGGTGCCTGACACGCCCTGGGTGACCTCAGAGGACCTGATCCAACATCATATGTGTTTTCATAGCCCTGACTCGGAAGTCACTTGCAAACAGTTCGAGGCGCGCGGATTTGAGCGGGTGCTCGGCGCACCGGGTGATCCGCAGGGGTACTTTCAGGACCCGGCTGGCTTGCTCATCGAGATTATCGGTGACGGCCTGCTGGACTACCTGCAGGGTTTCTATCAACAATCTTTGGCCGCCCGAGAGGCCGAGGAGG
>JAAEZV010000003.1 GCA_018222695.1 Gammaproteobacteria bacterium | reverse complement strand
CAATGCCGGTATCGCTGATTTTTATACCGTCTTCGCGCGCACCGACGACACCGGAGGTGCAAAAGGCATCAGCTGCTTTGTTGTCGAAGCAGGCACACCCGGGTTCGAGGTCACCGAACGCATCGATCTGGTAGCACCCCATCCTCTTGGCACCCTGACCTTCAGTGACTGCCGAATACCAAGAGCACATCTGGTAGGCGAGGAAGGCAGAGGCTTCGGCATTGCAATGGCAACGCTAGATGTTTTTCGCTCTACCGTCGCTGCCGCAGCGTTAGGCATGGCCCGACGCGCGCTGGACGAGACGCTCGACTACACCGCCGAGCGCAACATCTTTGGCGGCAAGCTGGGAGATCTTCAGCTTGTGCAGGCCAAAATCGGTGAGATGGCGCTGGGTGTCGACAGTAGCGCGCTACTGGTGTATCGCGCTGCGTGGACCAAAGACTGCGCCGCGGAGCGGGTTACCCGCGAGGCGGCGATGGCCAAATACCACGCCACCGAAACCGCACAGCAAGTCATTGACGCTGCAGTGCAACTGCATGGCGGCAAAGGCGTCACCAAGGGCTACATTGTTGAGGCTTTGTATCGGGACATTCGCGCGCTCCGGATTTATGAGGGCGCCAGCGAAGTTCAGACCACTATCATTGCGAGGCAGACCATCGCCAACCACGCCTAGCAGCGTGTTTCGCAAGACAGAGGCGGTCGAATCCCGAATATGACTTCGGGTTAGAATGGCGACTCCTCGTCATTACAGAGCGTTATTTTGGCTACCCCCTCCCCTAGCGACCACTTGGAAAGCAACAGCATCGACCTGAATAAAAGCGCCATTGTGGCCTTCGCTTCACGGTTCGACCCTCAACCCTACCATTTGGATGCCGATGCGGCAGATCAATCTATATTCGGGGGCCTGTGCGCCAGCGGCTGGCACATCGCGGCTTTGGCAACACGACTCGTCATAGAGACTTTGCTAGACAACGGACTGCCCTTTGTGGAAATGACCTCGGTCAGTCAGCTGAAGTGGAGCCAGCCAACTTTTGTGAACGACCAAATAAGGGTTCGCGTCGCTTTGGGCGAATCACTTGAAGAAAGCCCCATTCCCGACACACGTCGCCAGAGACTCGAAATCCAAGTTTGCAACGGAAACGGCGCAGTTGTGGCAACGATGACCGCAACCGCGGCCATCGCAAGCGAACCGGCACTGGCGGCGTCGACATGACCGACCTGTATCTTCGAGACAGATGGTTTGAAGATCTGCCGGTAGGCGAGTTTCATGTTTTTGGCTCGCATACCTTCAGCGAGCTGGAAATCGTTGAATTCGCAGAGACATTTGACCCCAGGCCCGAGTCAACCGACCCTGACCAGGCTCGGCTCAACCATCGGCAAGGCCTGGTCGCCAGCCCTTGGCTAGTGACGGCTATGTGGATGCGCAAAATGGTCGACTATATGGAGGTTTATGCGCAAGGCGTTAACGACGGCCGTAGAAACGGTGCGGGCGTAGCCATCAACGACCTTCACTGGCTCGAGCCCGTGCGGCCCGGACATACGCTGACCTATACCTACGAAATTATCGCCAAGCCAGACCGAGTAATCAGGGAAAAATGGGGCTTGATTCGATCACGCAACGAGGCGTTTAACCAATACAACAACAAGGTGATGCAATTCGAGATCGATATTCTTGCCGAACGGCAGCCCAAAGCCTCAGACGATCCCCAGCAGCAATAAACCAGCAATTGTTGCAGCAAGAAAGAGCGTCTCCCCACCCAGCAGGATGATCGGTCGCCAGCCAATCGATGCCACTTCACTCAGCGAAGTCCGAACGCCAAGCGCCGTCACTGCCAATAGCAATAGCCCCGTAGCAAGGTGAGCTACTCCTTGGGTTAACGCACCGGGCAGCGCAACCGTATTGTTCAGCAGAAATAATGCGATAAAGCCGAGCAAGAAAATGGGGAAAGATACTGGGGAAGACTGGCGGGCCTCATGTGCGCGCAAGGAAATACGGCATAAGAATGCAATGGCCATCACGATCGGAACAAGCATGGCCACGCGCAATAGCTTCACAAAAGTAGCGAGGTCGCCCGTTTCTAGAGAGACACTGTACCCCGCCCCCACTACCTGAGCGACATCATGAATGGTCGCTCCGATAAAAAACCCCATGTCTGTCGAGCTGAACTGTAGCCAATCACCGGCGATCGGATAGAAAACCATTGCGGCGGTACTAAAGGTGGTCACTCCGATAACCGTGAACAAGGTGTACCGCTGCTTTGTTTCAGATTCGGGAAGCGCCGCGCTGATTGCCATCGCCGCTGAGGCGCCGCAGATTCCCACGGCACCTCCAGTCAGTAAACCCAAATCTCGGCCACAACCGAGCACTCGTGCCCACAAGACGCCAAAAGCCAGCGTCATAAACACTGCAGCACAGACAGCCATGACCGCCGGCCACCCGAGTATGGCGACCTCACCCACACTCAACCTGAGTCCTAGCAATGCCACCCCAAACCTAAGGCAGGGACCCGACGCCCACACCAAGCCCTGCGTAAAACGGTCTGACTCACTGAGAAAGTGACACGATAACCCCAGCAGCAGCCCCATCAGCATGGCTGGTGCGCCATATCGGTAGGATATGGCATAAGCAGCCAGAGAAAGTACAACGCTGAGCGCGACACCGGCCGCTATGTCCCGCGGCCAAAATTGATCGGCCTGATTCAAGCAGGCTCCAGATTTGAAGGCACCACTTCACCCGGCTCGAAGTCTGAGTCAGGCTCCATGGCCGCCAGGTGAAGAGAGGCAATAGTGGATGGGTCGCTGCCACATGAATGCTCAAGATAATCCAGGATCTGCATCAGCCGCGATGTCGTGCGATAACGGGTCTCGCCGTAACCCTTCACCATCCCGCCGAGCGCCGCTATCGCCATAGCCATGTCTTGCCCATCAGCAGACAGTACCGCGTCATACCATCGGTCGATCATTTTTCGCTCATGCGCATAGCCGAACGTAGACCGCCGAAAGCGACGAACGCTCGCTAGACCACGCAACAATACTTGCATGCTGACACGGTCCGTTCTCAACGTTCTGGGCCCAAGGAGTCGACTCAACCAGCGCTTTGCAGTCTGTGACCTCAGCAATGCTGACCCCCAACTCACTGGGAGCAAGGCCGCCACCTCCTCAATCCGCGGGTGAAAAAATTCAGCCACTGCGACGGGCTGACCCGCGGCCGCTTTGACCTCTGATCGAATCATGGACTCTCTGTCTGGGCGCACTTTAAGTTGCGCAACGCGCGGTATGTCTTCAAACGCCATCCAGAGTGCCAGGTGTCTCCCGGCCTCTTGGGCGAGAGAGTAGCTTTCTCGATCCAGATCGCGATCCATTAGAGCTGACACACGGCTCAACCACTCTTCCGCGTAGGCCTCGTCCTGATAATCGATCAGTCTGTTCACGCTGTGGTAGGCCATTTCCTGCAGTGCTGCTGGCAAATCCGCTATGCGCGGCAACCAGCGCTCGCCGAGCGCGTTACTCGCTTCTGGCAGCGAGAAGGCCTTTATCTCAGGAGGCACATACTCGCCGACACCGCCAGACTGGGCCCGGCGAAAACTCTCATCAAAGGCTGCGAGATTCGCCTCCGCACTGCCGCCGGATGCGAGCAGATCTCGGAAATAGCTCTGCTCAAAAGGTAGCGCACCACTGCCCGCGATCGCGCCCAACAGGGCAGCCGAGATAACAGTGCCGTGCCGCTGAACAATTTCTGACATATCGAAATGAATGAAAGCTCTGCCATAGCGCTCACCCATCTCGAGGATGAGATCCCGGTCTACCGACCCATCGCCAGTGGCACTTTTCTCTGTAATACCGAAAACCCGATGATCAGAGGCAATCAGCACGCTTTTATCGGGGGAAATAAAACCACGACTGATCATTCTCCCCGCCTCGGCAATTTCCGAGGCCACCGCTATATCAATATCTCCCTGTGCTGGGAACAGTGACATTACAGGAGGAGACATACCGTTTAGTCGTGGCATAAACTCGAGGTAATAAATCGTGGCGCCGGTCCGCTGCGCCACCCCCGCAAGCGAGGTGCTCTGACACCACCAGCCGCTCCGCTCCGCTGCCGTGATGAGCCAATTAGTGAGTACCCCACCGCCCTCACCACCGAGGGCAGCGATCACCATGTTGATGGTCCCGTCGTCTCGGGACATCAGAACTGCCGTTGCGCCATACGCTTCCGATCACGCGCCCGCCACCACTCGCGAATGCGAACCCGTGTCGAGTTGAGCAGTCGATCCCACGCCGTAGGATTGTCAACAAGCTCCACGCGGGAGAAAGAGGGGCAAAGCACTGCAGAGTGCGCGTTGGTCCCGCAGACGCCGCAACCAACACAGCTGTTGTCAACGTAGGACACGGGATCCGAGCGCAAAGGGTCGGGATTCTCCCGGATAGTCAAAGAAGGGCAACCCGACAGTCGGATACAGCCGTGATCGCCAGTACAAGTCTCTGGGTCGATATAAAAGCGGGCGCGCTTCACGCGCCGGCCTTCAGATACTGCCTGCCGGATCAAAGGCTTGACCCGGCGCTGACGATTCAGCATGCATTCGCCTTCCGCCACCACCACCTTGAGCCCGGGTGCATCGGTCGTCAGGGCCGAGCGCAGAGTCTCTTTCATGGCGGCAATATTGTAGGTGCTCACCGTCCGAATCCATTTCACCCCGGCGCCGCGACAGGCATCCTCGATAGTCTGCCAGCTGTCACGTTTAGGTTGACTGGCATCCAGGGTAGTGGCGATGAGATTGGGTTCCACCAATGATGGAATATCCTGCCCACCGGTAGCAGCCGAGTAGCCGTTGTCGATCACAATCAATAAGCCGTCATGCTCATTGAATACCGCACTGGTGACGCCGCTGGTCAGACCGTTGTGCCAGAAACCACCGTCCCCCATGATGCTGATCGCCTTGTGTGGCAGCGCGTGGCGCATCCCCGAAGAGCTCGCCAATGAGAGGCCATAACCCATAATGGTATTGCCCAGATTGAAGGGCGCAGCGGTGGCAAAAGAATGGCAGCCAATATCTGAGGAGATGTGAAAAGGCCCCATCTCTTCTTGCAGCTGTTTGATAGCAGAGAACAGCGGGCGTTCGGGGCAGCCCGTGCACAAACCGGCGGGTCGAGGCGGCAACTCAGCCATCAATCGGCTGATATCTTCATGTGACACAGGCGTCTCAGTACCCAGCACCGCCTCAAGCGACAGCTTCAGAGGGATGTCTTCTCGCGATGCCTCCCTAATAAATCGGGTAATACCCTCCAACATCACCTGCCCCGTGTACTCACCGGCCATCGGCATGATGTCCTTGCCGTAAACGCGGGTTTGCACGTCCTGACGGCGAAGCACCGTCTGGATGCCTTGCTCAATGTATTCAGGCTGCCCTTCCTCCAGCACCAGCACCTGCTCTTTACCGGCACAAAATTGGACGAGCTCATCAGGAATCAGCGGGTAAGCAACATTCAGGCAATAAATGGGGATATCGGTCTCGCCGTATATGTCGGCCAGTCCCTGGCGCTGCAAGGCGCGAATCACCGTGTTGTATGAGCCTCCGCAGGTGATAATCCCGACCGAATCATATCGCCCAGGAAAAACCTCATTGAGCGCATGCTCCTCGACAAAGCGAATGGCCGCCGGCAGGCGCTGAGCAATTTTTTCGCGCTCCTGCGCGTATACAAACGGCGGCAAGATAATTTTCTCTGGCTCGCGATTTGGGGTTACGGGAGCCTGACTGTGGTAGGCCGGAGCCACATTATCCCGCGCCACAAATTCACCCGTCACATGACAGCCTCGGATGCGCATCATGTAGAAGATCGGTGTGTTCGAGGCCTCAGATAGCTCGAAGCCCTTTTCCACCATGTCGACGATACTAGGCAGGTTGGGTCGCGGGTCCAGGAGCCACATTTGCGCCTTCATGGCGAACGCATAGCTGCGCTCTTGCATGATGCTTGAGCCCTCACCGTAATCCTCACCCACGATCACCATGGCTCCACCGGTCACCCCGGAAGAGGCTAGGTTTGACAGTGCATCAGACGCGACGTTGGTACCCACCGTCGACTTCCAGGTCACGGCGCCGCGCAGCGGGTAGTTAATAGATGCCGACAGCATGGCCGCCGCAGTGGCTTCGGAGCCATTGGCTTCGAAGTGAACGCCTAAATCACCGAGGATATCCTGTGCATCGTTGAGCACATCCATCAAGTGCGAGATAGGAGACCCCTGATAGCCGCCTACATAAGACACGCCAGACTGAAGCAGCGCCTTGGTGATCGCAAGAATACCCTCACCCTTGAACACCTCACCGTCCCCGGCGCGGAGCTTTTTGACTTCCTCAGTGAAGGATCGTTCAGCCAACGGATGAGTCCTGCATTAGCCCTGAGGCACCAGCGCGATTACGCGACAGGGACTGCCTGATCCCTGTTCAATTTTCAGTGGCGCCGCGATGAGAATAGCGCCCGTTGTAGGGAGCTGATCGAGATTGCTGAGGCTCGCCAAACCGCATTTATTGGCGCCGTGCATCAGGTTATGGCAGGGAAACATGGGGTCCTGACCTGCCGCCTGCCCGGAATCGGTACCCACAGTCTCGACCCCCACCCCTATGATGTTCCGCTCTTGGGCCAAGAAAGCGACCGTTTCGGGATCCCAGCCCGGGGTATGGCCGCCGGTCTCGTCTTTATTGAGGTAAGCCTCTTTAGATCCTTTTTTTGACCAATCGGTGCGGTACAGCACCCAGGCGCCGTCAGGAATGGTGCCGTTTTCCGACTCCCAAGATTTTAAAAAATCGAGCGACATTAAAAAATCGGGGTCATTCTCTGCTTCGGCAACAGCATCGATGACCACGGCGGGGCCGACAAACCGTTCCGGAGGCAGCGTGTCGGTTGCGTTATCCGGCAGATCCTGGCCCGTCACCCAATGCACCGGCGCGTCGAAATGGGTGCCGGTGTGCTCACCACACTTGATATTGTTCCAATACCACGCGGGTCCTCGATCGTCGTAACGAGAGATTTCCTCTTTCGAAAACGGCCAGGACTTGCCCCAACCGAATTCTTCAGGCAACTCCAGAATAGGCGTGTCGGGTGAGAGAGTCACACTCAGGTCCACCACTTTGACCGCACCGCTGGCCAGCCCCACCGCCAAATCCATCAACACCGCATTTGTCATCTGTCTTCTCCTGATTGTTGGCTAGCCGCAAACCCCTTTGTAACGGTTGGGCCGCTGTTACGCCATGTTTTCGCCATCTGGTGAATATTTTAAGTATAAAATATAATGCGCTGAACGTCATTACAAACCGGGAATTCGGAATGCACAAGACCTTGCTGCCTGAAGGCTGGACACGCCCAAAGGGTTACGCCAATGGTGTCATCGCTCAGGGCGATTCTATGATCTTTTGTGGAGGGCAGATTGGTTGGAATAAAGATGAGCGTTTTGAACACCACGACTTCATTGGGCAGTTCCGACAGGCACTTGAAAATGTCGTTGCTGTCTTAAGCAGTGCAGGAGCCGGTCCCGAGCACGTGACGAGGATGACCTGGTATGTCACAGATCGACAGCAGTACCTCGCTGACCTTGGCGCAGTGGGGCGCACTTATAGGGAAATAATGGGCAAGAACTTCCCCGCAATGTCAGTCGTCGAGGTCTCAGCGCTTATCGAGGACGAAGCGCTGGTAGAAATCGAAGCCACCGCGGTCAAGTAATACGCAATTGAACGAGTCGCCCAATCTTGAGCAGTGGCCCTGCCCGATTAGCTTGGACGTACCTTCATAAAAACGTGCGTCGTCATTCTCAACACCTCCTCTTCCCGCTGGTTCCACAGCACCACTCCAGTGGTCAATATCCCGCGATCAGGCTTGGAGGCTGATCGCCGCGCGCCCTCAACAATAGCTTCGCCGCTAATAATGTCGCCTGCTCGCACGGGGGCCAGCCAACGAAGTTCGTCGACCCCCGGGGACGTCAGCACTGCAGCACCCGCAAGGTAGGCATCAACAGCAAGACGCATAAAGATCGCTGTGGTGTGCCACCCGCTAGCCATGACTCCCCCGAGCTCGACTGTCAGTGAATCACGCTCATCGACATGAAAAGCTTGTGGGTCGTATCGCTTGGCGAATTGGAAAATCTCGTCCTGAGTAACGGTATAACGGCCAAAACTAATTCGCTGATCAATGTCAAAGTCTTCGAAGTAATCCACTGTATTCCCCTGTAAATCCGCAGATCTTAGACCGAGCCGCGTCGGACTCAACGCCGCGAAGACAGGCTACTGAGACTATCGTCCGATTGGGGGAATGCCACGACACAACCCGGCCTCCCCCCTGTGCACGCCCAGCCTAGCCATCAATTTGAGCTTAACGTTTTAAGCTTGAAATGTTAACGTGACACAGGCTTGCAACGACTCGCACGAGAGGAAGGCTCATGCACCAAACTCCAGCGCCCATGTTCAACGACAACAAACTCAAGCTCGGCACATTCTCCGCAAATTGCTCCAGTGGTATGGCCGTCACCAAAGTGGCTGAACGGTGGGATAACAACTGGGCGAACAACATCGATCTCGTACAACAATGCGATGAAGCCGGAATCGAGTTCATGCTGCCGATCGCTCGATGGATCGGTTACGGCGGTGAAACCGACTTTCACGGAAATGTTTTAGAGACTGTGACCTGGGCTGCCGGCCTCGCGGCCCACTCAAAAAACATTCAAGTTTTTGCCACTGTGCACACTGCTTTCAATCACCCCATCGTCGTAGCCAAACAACTCGCAACCCTCGATCAAATGTCGGGGGGGCGACTCGGGCTGAATGTTGTCGCAGGCTGGAATAAGCCTGAATACGATGCCTTTGGGGTGGATCTGCCTAGCGACCACAGCGACCGCTATGCAATGGCTCAAGAATGGTTCGATTACGTCCAAAAGCTGTGGACTGAGGACAGCGCCTTTGACTGGAACGGCGACTTTTATCAAGGCAAAGGGGTCTACAGTCTGCCCCACCCCATCCAACCCAAGATGCCAATCATTAACGCCGCGGGATCAGAAGAGGGTCGAGTCTTTGCTATGCGCAACGCCGATTTTCTGTTCACACCGGTTTTTGACTTTGACCAAGCTAAAGCAACCGTTACCGATATTACTGAGCGCGCGAGCAGCGTTAACCGCAAGGTGGATGTGCTGACGCTGTGCACTGTGGTGTGCCGCCCCACCCAGCAGGAGGCCGAAGACTACCTGCACTGGTACGCAGACGAGCAGGCAGATTGGGGTGCGGTTGATAATCTGATGACATTACAGGGCATGCATGCGCAATCTTTTACCCCCGAGGCACTCGCCTTGTACCGCGATCGAATGGCCGCAGGTCACGGGGGGTTCCCCTTGGTCGGCACACCCGACACCATCGCTGATCTACTAGAAAAGTTGAGCGAGACAGGCGTCGCTGGCACTACCCTCGCCTTCGTGGATTACGCCAAGGAGTTTCCGTATTTTAGACAGGAAGTACTGCCGCGGCTGGAGGCCAAAGGGCTCCGTCAACCAGTCAGCTGACCACATGGATTGAGACGGAGAAGTGAAATATAAATACTCCAGAACACCAACAGTCGGTGTCTGGCTGACTAGCCGCATCGTTCGCTCTCCGAAGAACCCACTATATCCAGGCTCACTTCTTCAGAGCAGTTGGCGTTACCCATTTAACGATTGGGAGGGATTGGCTCAAAGCTGGGGCGAATCTCGGGTTCATCTTTGTACCGATAATTCAAAAAGAGATCCCACTGCACTTTCATTGCGTGATCGTGGGCCAGTGTCCAGTGCGGCAGATGCCCCCACTTTGGCTTTAGCTCCAGCGCCACCTCAAAAGCAATTTTATCGAATAGATTACGCAGGAATGTAGCCACGTAGCTTTCGCCGACCGCAGCATGTGGAAAAAAATTGCGGTCCCAATACTTTGGCGCGACGCGGAACCAAGCCTCGTATATATCGCTGGTGTATTCGAGACTACGCAGCAAACCTTTGTGATGCGCGACATTGACATGTCCGATGTTGGCCACGTGCCAGTCTTCACCGGCCATGTGGCGCATGATTTGAACCCAGCCATTCATGTTTTGCACACCCGAGTAGTCGTGCAGCGGTAGCCGGTTACCGTAAAAAATATCTACCACCGTCAGCACTCCATCAGGGGTGATAACGTAGGCATCTGCACCTGTGTGAGCCCAATCAACCACAGATGCATAAATGAACTCCTTGCCATCGAATTCAAACTTGGCGCGCCCATCACCGACAACGACATTCGGTCGAGGCAGCGGCATTTGGTACCTGTCCATTTCTCGAATCGTGCGCTGAGTGCCAATGATTTTCACATCAATGCCTCGCGCCTGCTGGTGATCGTAAAATCGCTGAGCAGCGCCGATATGATCGGTATGCGGGTGGCTGTAAACCAAGGTTGTCAGTGGCTTCCCGTCGAGAATGTCGTCAATGTTGCTGAAGAGCTCTCCCATAAACATAAACTCGGGCATGTCGATGATCAGTGCTTCAAACTCCCCCACATAAAGTGTCACCGCAAATAGATCAGCCAAAATCCACCAGGTGTTCTCGGTCAGCCGCTGGATATAGTATTTCCCAACCGCTTCGGGCCATTCAGGCACATCCACCTGATGCCCGGGTTTGAGCTCCTCCCATTTGGAGAGCGGCTGCGTTGGTATAGAGCTATCAGGTTCGTTTGCACTCCTGACAGGCTCATGGCGCTGGAAACCCGTGGGCACAATGAACTCGGGGGGGAAAGGGCCGAACAAGGCGCCTATGGCCTCTTGGGCAAGCTCAGGCGTAACCTCTTGTCCGGGCGCGATTTCTGGCGGCTTACTACCCAGAATCTTGTTGCCGTAATAGCCTGCGAACGCTGCTATGACTGCAACCAGTACAAGACCAACTTTAGTCGAAGACCTCACAAACACTCGTGCTCCAATCGCAGATGCAATTCCTGATTAAGGCGCGATCGGGTCAAACTGCGGTTTAACCGACTGCACCTCGGGGTTGTAATTCAGGAATACGTCCTCAAAGACTTTATAAGCATGACTGCGAATGACTTCCGAGTGAGCCAAATGCTTCCATCGGGGATGAACTGCCTGGGCCACCGTTTCGGTAGATTGCTCGACATAATTGCCCCAGAACACACCGGCTGTTAACCCCGGTCCATTCTTCTGCACAGCCTCTCCGATACTCTTGCCTGTCGACCAATCCGGCAGTATCAACGTGTTAAAGGCATCGTATAAGTCTTCCAGATAAGCAAATGTTTGCCGAATATCACGTTTGTAGCCAACGTTGGCGTGACCGAGCACCGCGTAATCCCAGTCCTCACCCAGCACATGGCGTAAAAAATTGACCCAGCCGGTTATGTCATGAGAAGAACTGATATAAGCGAGAGGTAATCGGCCGGGGTAATTGAAGTCGACATAGGTAATGACTCCATCAGGGTTCAGCACATAGCTGTCCGCCGGACTGTGTGCCGAAGCTACCGGCGTACCAAGAATAAAGTCTCTGCCCTCAAAACTGAAAGCTGCCCGACCGTTAGGAACGATTTCCGTAGGCGGGGCGATACTGTTTTGATGTATTGAAATTTCTCGCGCCGCGCTTTCACTTGCGACAATGCGCAGCTCTACCCCCTGCTGCGCCAGTAACTGCTGCAACCGCATAGCACCAGCGTTGTGATCAGTGTGCGGATGCGAATAAACGACCGTTGACACTGGAAGCTCGGTAAAAGATCTCAGTGCCGCAAGCATATCGGAAGGATTAACAGAGCTGGAAACATCCACTACCAGCACACTTTCTTCACCAACATAAACCGTGCTAGCAAAAGCGTTGCAGATCATCCAATAAGAACGCTCTGTCAACCTTTGGACGTACCACTTTCCGGGCTCACCAAAATCGGGCACCGCAACGCGATGCCCCACCGGCAGCTGTCTAGTAAGACTGGGGCCAAAAAACTCGTCTTCGGTACCGCTCCACGGAACCAGTAATGCTGCAGGCGCAATGCGCTGATGACTGAACTCTTCAGCAAGTGCCGCACCGGAACTGACGATTACGATAAACAGGCCAAGCCAATATCGAAGCTTTGCCATACCGGACTTCCGAAACCCCCAGGGACGGCGCTAGAAACGCTTCTCGACGTTAATCGCCCATGTCCGAGGCAACGCATAGGCCCCAAAGTCCATGCCCTCAACAAAATCACCACTGGCAAGGTAATCTTCGTCTGTCAAATTCTTGCCACTCAGTGCGACAAGCCATCCCCCATCTGCGGTCTCGAAGGCCACACTGGCGTTCCACAGCGAATAGTCATCCTGCGACAATGGAGCACGGTTATTAAATTCGTAGAAGACCGAATCACTGTAGGAATAGTCAACCCTTGGCGTGAGCGAATGCCCCCCCGCCAAATCGAATGCATAGGATATCGACGCATTCCACGACCACTCCGGGGTCATGGGAAGTTTGTTGTTTACCGAACCCACCGGATCAAACACTGCATCCGTGAATGAAGTGTATTCAGCGTCGAGGTATCCCGCGCCCACCTCGAATAAGAGCCCAGCAACTGGCAGATAGGCGACCTCAATTTCAAAGCCTTTGATCTCCGCCTCCCCCGCGTTGATATTAACGGGCCCCAATGCGCCTGGCTGTCGGCCAATAACATGAATATCTTCATAATCCGTGAAGAACACCGCGCCGTTAATACGCAGCCGATTATCCAGACCTGAGAACTTCGACCCAACTTCGTAAGCCGTGACAAACTCTGGGTCGAACGACGGGACAATGGGGTTAGGTTCTGCGACTCGCTGTGTAAAGCCTCCACCCTTGTATCCCTCTGAGTAAGTGGCATAAACCATGAAGTCGTCGGTAAACGCATAGGAAAGGTTTACCATGGGCGTCGTCTCGGTAGAGTTAATATTGGCAGGCACCGGCGGCAACAAGGGGACGCCTGCCGGGATTAAACTCAGACGTTCTCGCTCCAATATAAAGGCGTTGGGGGTAAATTCGCGCTCATCGTCTGTATATCGAATCCCGACAGTCATCGAGAGGTTATCAGTCAGGTCATAGGTCCCTTGAGCAAATACCGCCATGCTTTCGGTCGTAGTGCGCCCACCACTAGTGAGGTCAGCGAAAGCTGCCGATATGGTCTCTAAATAGGTGCCATCCTCGTCAAGGTAATAGACCCCCAGAATCCAATTCAGCCTGTCATTAAAGGCGCTGCCTAACAGTTGGAATTCTTGAGTAAACGTCTCGTTGTCCATCTCTTGCGCATTCAAATCGAAAACCTGCAGCGGTGATCCATCAAGATCCATGGAAGAGTCTGCTTCCACACTGCGGAAGGCGGTGACGGATTTGAGGGTCAAACCACCAATATCCCAATTGACAGTCGCGCTCACACCCCATAAGTCCAGATCGGACTTCGACTCGGCAGAGGCATTCGTTTGGTAGATATCATCGGTCAACCACTGCCGGTTATAACAGGCAGAACTCGCAGCGCCCGGCGCGAAACATTGCCCCTGGCTTGCACCCTGAGGGTCCAATTGTGGAGCGAAGACACCGTTATGAAGACTTGCTATGGAAGTCGGTGTGGAAAGCGCCTCTTCAATGGACAGCAGGGTGAGGCCACCGACACCCTGTCTGTCTCGCGTACCGTCCAAGGACAAGATGACATCTAGCGTCTCTGATGGTCGCCACAAAAACCGGCTTCTGAAGCCCAGCGAATCCACGTCACTGACATCTGCATCGTCAAAGAGCCGTTCGTAGTAGCCGTCGCGGCCCCTGTATTTAATCGACGTTCGATTGTAGAGATTATCGCTCAGCGGAAGATTGACGGTGCCGTACACGTCCAATCGATCGTAATTTCCAGCAGTGAGCCCGAGCTTGGCCTCAAACTCTTCGCTAGGCAACTTTGATGTGACGCTGACCGCACCGCCAGTGGTATTGCGACCAAAAAGGGTCCCCTGTGGCCCCCGCAGAACTTCCACACGTTCGATGTCCAAGAGGTCAATCAATGCGCCCGTGGAGCGCGACACATACACGTCATCCACGTAGATACCCACACCCGCCTCGACATTCAACGTGAAATCCAGTTGCCCGACACCTCGAATGAATACCGTCGTACTCCCGCTGTTCCCACTCAGCCCGGCCCGCTCATTGAATATAAGATTTGGCGTCGACTCGCTTATCTGACCAATATTGTCGAGCTGCCTTGATATCAAGTCATCACCCGAAAATGCAGTGATGGAGATCGGTGTATCTTGTATGGATTCCTCGCGCTTTCGTGCCGTAACCACAATCTCTTCCAGCGTACCCAGACTGGGCTCCGTTTGCGCCAATACCGCAGCCGGCGCCAGAGAGTTACCCACCAGGGCCGCCCAAACGGCCCCCCTTATTGATAGAGAGAGGCCACAAACCTTGATCGACCGGTAAGCCCGCAATTGAGTCGTTGCCATTAATATTGCCCCTGAATCTGATCCTGCAATAAATTTCGCTCGCACCACCCAGCAATTTCGTTGCGTCGCCAGGCCATGCGAACGAGTATCCATACGGCTAGGTATCCATACGCATGCGTATTGTTGGGGGCTAGTATTTCAGACGAATCATTAGGAGTCTGTGAAGAATAATAGAAAAGACTATTTACTATTTATGACTTATAGTCAGGCACATGAAATTTCTAGACGACATGGTGCTGTTCGCCAAAATCGCAGAGTTAAAAAGTTTCACTGAAGCTGCGAGCGAACTGGACGTGTCGCGCGCGCTAGTGAGTAGAAGACTCCAGGCGTTGGAGCAACGGTTGGGTGTGCGCCTACTCAATCGAACCACCCGCAAATTGCACCTAACCGAAAGTGGGGCCACTTACTTCCGGTACTGCCAGGATATTCTGAGTACGGCGCTGGAGGCTGAGGAAGCAATACAAGCAATAAAAAGTGCCCCGGCCGGCTTGCTGCGAGTCGCTATGCCAATACCACTAGGACAAGACCTATTTGGGCCTCTACTACCCGTATTTCGAGGTCGCTACCCGGAAATCCAACTGCGCTTGGACCTCACTGACCAACCCCCAGACCTCGTAGGATCTGGCAATGACATAGTTGTCCGCTGGGGTCATAACCTGCCTGACTCAAGCTATATCGCTAAAACTATCACCGACATGCCTATTGTCACTTGTGGCGCACCAGATTACCTTGCCACCAGAAAAAAGTTATCTCACCCGCGTGACCTGAGCTCACACAACTGCTTGATATATAGCCCCCTTCGGGAGGGGCACGAGATCTGGCGATTCATGAATAAAGGAAAGCCGCTCGCACTGCCAGTCACCGGAGATATTGAAGCTAATCATGGTCCGCTTTTGGTTCATGCCGCAAGCGGCGGGCTCGGCCTCCTGTTCGCCCCCGAGTTCCTAGTGCGAGAGCAGATCGCTCGGGGGGATTTAGTCGAGGTGCTGGCAGAATACCGCTGTAATGCGGCCATTTGGGCTCAGTACGCGCATCGGGTCATCACCCAGAAAGAACGCGCCCTGCTGGACTTTCTCTGCGAAAACATCCCGCCCCTGATTAACCCTGAGGCGGGCAGTTTGTAGAGCAGCGGAGCACTGCAAGCACGGCGTCATCGCCGAAAGCAGCGTTTACGCCTGCAGCAATAAATCAACGTGCGCTTGCATCCTCTGGAGTCGCTGACTCATCGACTCCCTGACCGAGATAAACTGCTCCCCCAAAACATAGCGGTAAAGCGATTGCGCTCTCAGGTCGGAGCCGCTCATTGAAAATCCCGCAGCCAGA
Source organism: Gammaproteobacteria bacterium (assembly GCA_018222695.1). Taxonomy (GTDB): domain Bacteria; phylum Pseudomonadota; class Gammaproteobacteria; order Pseudomonadales; family Halieaceae; genus Luminiphilus. Next base: position 6,260 of record JAAEZV010000003.1, on the reverse strand, counting down.
AAAAGGTCTCGCAGAAATTCAAAACGCACCTTGTCTATTTTCGCTACGACCCTGGCTCTCCGCTTGTCATACTGTGTCCACGACCGGATGTGTGGATCCATCTTCCCCAGATCATGACGCACAATATCTTCAGCAACCGCCTTGACCCTCGCTTTCGAATCTGCGGGATAGTTGGGATTGGCTATGACTGCCTGGGTACTCTGCTCTGCCCAAAAATTGAGCAACTCGTCCAAGAACTGCTCTCTATCTTTGAAATGCCAGTAAAAGCTCCCCTTGGTAACCCCTAATTTTTTTGCGAGCGACTCTACCCTGACCTGATCAATCCCGCCGCTAGCCAGCGCCTGAAGCGCTGCATCTAACCATGACTTTTTAGACTGCTTATCAACCACTGACTTACTAGGCTTTTCGCCCCCTCGAGTTGACATCAACGGTTAGACCTCCTAATTTCCATACGCACACGTATGGGACGGTAGCGAAGCGGTGATGCCACCCGACCAAAATCGCCTGCGCGAGCACGTGCATTTTGAGCGGCCATAGTATCAGAGGGCTTAACTTGATTTCCGACATCCCGTAGCCAAACAGTCAATTAAAAGAGGAGCGCAACAGCGCATACTAGCCATGCCAAATAATGATCTCTCTAACAAGGTCGCCGTTGTTACCGGCGGAGCGGATGGAATCGGCGAGGGTATTGTCCGAACCCTTTGGGGTTGCGGTGCTCACGTGGTTATTGCGGATGTACAAGACGAAAAAGGAAGCGCTCTTGCTGCGGAGCTCGGCGAGAACGCCAGCTTTGTTTTGTTGGATGTGACTGATCCAGAGAGCTGGAACAATCTTGTTATCGAGCTCAACAGCACCCCAGGCCGCCTTGACATTCTGGTTAATAACGCGGGCGGGGGCGGTTTCGGTAATTTGGACCAACTCACCTTTGAAGAATGGCGCAACATTATGGCGCTTAACATGGACTCTGTATTTTTAGGCTGCAAAGCGACTGGGACCATACTGCAAGCGAATGGTGGCGGTTCGATAATCAATATTTCTTCAACCAACGCCAATCGTGCTTGGGCAATGTTCTCGGGCTACTGTTCAGCCAAAGCGGGCATGACAATGTTCAGCAAGTGTGTTGCCCAACATTTTTTGGAGACGAACGCGAATGTCAGATGCAACACCGTTCACCCAGGCCCAATCGAAACACCGAATTTTAGGAAACTCACAGCCGCAGAAGGCGCAGAGCAGTTACTAGCAGATTGGCAAAAGAACAATCCCTTCACTGAAATTGGCACCGTTGAGGATATTGGCGAGGTGGTGGCTTTTCTTGCGAGTGACGCAGCCCGTTACGTAAACGCTTCAGAATTTGTCGCAGCCGGCGGGACGCTTCTTTAGTCGAGAACCACTCCTCTATAGGGAGCGGTCCACACCGCCATCACCCACACCGGAATCGCCGGTTGAAAGATTCCGGTGTCAAGCCTGCTTGGCCATAGCGCCCCTACCATTCTCTGAATCTTGAGCTATCGCGACAACACCACCGATTGCGAGGACTTTTTAACAGCGGGTTAAAAAACGTCTTTCTTTAAAGCACTCATTTTTTCTGATTTCCGCTCAGAGTTGACATTAAGTCCCAACCAATTTAGTTTCCATACGGTTGCGTATGGACAAGCGGCCGCCGAAATAAGAGCGGTGATAAACGAGTCATAAATCAAAGTGACTGACGTGAGCCTGCTCACTCTGAGCTGAAATCATATCGAGCAATTACATAGGGGCGTTATTAGTGCGAATCGCAATCATCGGGGCGGGAATTTCTGGCATTGCAGCGGCACAATCGCTTCGCAAAACAGGTCACGATGTTCAGGTTTATGAAAAGTCCAGCCGGATCGGCGGTGTCTGGGCCATGGGTTATCCGGGCGTCAGACTGCAGAACACTCGGGATCAATACCGTCTCATGGATGTCCCCTGGAGGCCAAGGCCAGACTTACATCCAACCAGCGCACAGGTACAGCAGCACCTCGATGACGCCATTGATCAGCTCGATCTTCCCGTCAAGTTAGACCACGAAGTCACAAAACTGGAAGAGACAGCAGGTGGCTGGCGCCTCCACTATCAGAACGATGGCGACACCGGGCAGCAGGATTTTGACTTCGTCGTGCTCTCCATTGGCCAGTATTCAAGTGGCAAGCGCTCTCCAAAGTTTCCCGGCCAAGACGACTTCCAAGGGGATATTGTCACCGAGCGGGAGATTACCGACCTCAGTGTTTTCGCCGGAAAAAAAGTGCTGGTTGCTGGCTTCGGCAAAAGCGCGCTAGATATGGCGACCTTTGCGGTAGACCACGCCAGCGAGGTACACCACCTCTTCCGGACGCCACGCTGGATGGTCCCCTTTCGTATATTGGGCGTCCATTACTCACGCCTTCTGTTCTGTCGCATGGGCACCTTTTTAATGCCCAGCTGGGTACAACCCAATGCTACAGAGGCTTTTATCCACCGCAAATTAGGCTTCCTCGTCCGAGGCAATTGGCGTCTAGTGCAGAGCATCGTCAGGCTCCAGAAGTACCTACTGGGGCTCGGCAAGAGCGCAGCGGTGAAGCGCCGCTTGGCGTCACTCACACCTAAGCACGACATCGTTAGCGACTTTCGCTCTGCATCAGCGATGCAACCCCAGATGTATTTGAAACATATCGCTAAGGAGCGACTCCTTCCGCACCAAGGGGAGTTACAGGCATTTACGAAGAGCGGCGTGGTGCTTGAGGATGGCAACAATATTGACTGTGATCTTGTTGTGCTCAGCCTTGGCTCAGGCTCGCCCACGTTCCCCTTCCTACCGGACAAATATCGCGCCCTACTAGAGAGTGAGTCCGATGGTGTTCAGCTTTACAGGCACTTGCTTCACCCGGAAGTGCCGCGGATCGCCTTTGCGGGCTTTAATCATGGCTTTATGCACGTACCGGCAGTTGAAATTGGCATGCTGTGGCTGTCCGCCGTGCTCTCGGGCGACCTAACCCTGCCCGAATCCGACGAGATGAAGCAGAGCATGGAAAAAGTGCAGCAATGGAAGCGTGACTACGTCAATTTTGAACCGTCACGCTCTTGCGCGGTGAACACTCGGTTTCAGCAATACCTTGACGTGCTCTTGAAGGACCTTGGACTTAACCCCTACCGCAAAATGCCTAATATTTTGGCTGAGTTGTTTAGCCAGTATGGACCAGAAGACTACGTGGATATTTTTGAGGAATACAGGGCCGGGCGCGCTCAGCGACCCGAGACCCTGCGCACACTTGCATTGGATACATGAATCGGTAAAAGGTTGAGTAGCACACTCCTGCGCTTGCCAACCTCACTCTAAAAATTAAAGGAAGCGATATGAAAGCGATATTTTACGAGCAACACGGTACAGCAGAGGTTCTTCAGGTTGGGGAACGCCCCACCCCGGAGCCTCAAGATCATGAGGTACTGGTCGAGGTGGTCGCGACTTCGGTGAACCCCATCGATCGGCGATTGCGAAGCGGTGAGCTACAGGAGTACATCACGCGCACTTTCCCCGTTGTGCCCGGATGGGATCTGGCCGGCAGGATTGTGAAAGTCGGCGCAAAGGTCACCGACTGGCAGGTCGGCGATGAAGTCCTTGGGCTGGCGTTTACATGGTCAATACAGCACGGCAGCTACGCTGAATACTGCCCGATTGACGCCGCTTCAATTACTCACAAACCCGCATCAATCAGCTTTGAACAGGCTGCCGCTTTGCCTCTGGTGAGCTTGACCGCCTGGCAGGCACTCAGTGAATTCGGGCGCCTGCAAGCGGGGCAGTCCGTCTTTATCCAAGCTGGCGCCGGAGGCGTCGGCAGCGTCGCTATTCCAATGGCCAAGCATCTGGGCGCCAAGGTCTACACCACGACCAGCGCCAAGAACAGCGACTACGTCAAATCGCTAGGTGCAGACGTGGTCATTGACTACACCAGCGCAGACTATGAGTCGGTCATTAGAGAGCAAGAACCCGATGGCGTTGACTTGGTGCTTGAGGCCTTGCTGGGCAACGGCACTGCTGAAGCAGCAATTAGGCTCACAAAGGACAACGGTCGTGTCGCCTACATGAATAACGAACCGCCCGAAATGGCGGAAATTGCCCAACGCAGTATCACAGCGGAATTTCTCCATCATAGACCCGACGGAGAGATGCTGAAGGACCTCGTGGGCTTATACCAATCGGATGAGATCACCTTGCCAAGGGTTCATATTCGCCCGTTAGAGGAGGCTCTGGATGCGCACCTGCAGTCCGAGGCAGGGCACACCCAGGGGAAGGTAGTGCTGCGCATATCCTAAATGACAGGCCCCATGCGATAGCTTCATTGGGCAGACATCAGCGGGAATCATTTTAAGGTTAAAACTTCTTGCGATTCACATGAAAATGATGGCATTGTCCTAGAATGCAAAATCCGTCTGACTGCACTTATCGATCAAGGAGCATTGATATGAAGCACTCCATGTTGCGCAACGCCCTTACCAGCGCTGTGGCCGCGGCGACCCTCAGCAGCCCAGCCCTTGCACAGAACGTCCTAGAAGAAGTGGTGGTTGTCGCCCAAAAGCGCGAACAGAACCTGCAAGAAGTTCCCATTGCGATCAACGCCTTTACGGGCCGGCAAATGAATGCTTTAGGCGTATCAGAGAGCTTCGATATTGCCGCATTTTCTCCCGGGGTTCATATCTCTGGAAACCTGGCGGGCCAGAACACGCAATTCTCGATCCGAGGCGTCACCCAAAACGACTTCAATGACATTATCGAGGCGCCCAACGCGGTTTACCTTGACGAGGGTTACATTGCGGTAGCGCAGGCACAAACCTTTGCCGTGTTCGACGTCGACCGAGTAGAAATACTGAAGGGCCCCCAGGGCACGCTGTTCGGAAGAAACGCCACGGGCGGTTTGGTGCACTTCATTTCCAATGCGCCCTCCTTCGACGGGCTGGAAGGCTATGTCGATGTCGAGTTTGGACAATTTGATGTGCCGAATGACGCAAATCGGACAGTCGTAGAGGCCGCTATTGGAGGTCCGCTGTCAGAGACCTTCGCCGCGCGCGCAGCGATTCGATACAGCGATCAAGATCCCTACCTCGAGAATTTATACAGCAACGCTGACCAACTGCCCTTCCTCGGGGATCCCGGTCCCGGCTCCGGTGCCGACCTCGGTGATGACGACACCATGGCAGCGCGAATTCGGTTGGCGTTTGAGCCAAGTGACCGACTGCGCATGGATTTGAGCTTTAACTATTCAGACAGCGAAGTCGCCACAGGCCCGTACCAGAGCAAGTCGACTTTCGCGATCGCCCAAGATCATGACAGCAACCCCGATACGCCGCCGGAGTTGATCAATGTCATCAACACACCAGCCGGTGAGAGCCGCCTGTCGGCGCTTTATGATGCTAACGGTAACGACACCGGACTCGATGCGGGCGCCGATATCGAGGATGGCGACCAGTGGCTACCCGGTGGCGGTGGCGGCCTACCCGGACGACTTGCGCCTGGAGCAGACTTTTTTGGTTATTTGGATCCAGATGGAGACGATTTTTCGTTCTCCGGTGATTTCGCTTTTGCAGACCAGGGGAGCACAGAGAACTCTGGCGTCAACTTTAAAATTAGTTACGAGCTGTCGAACGGCATGAATTTCGTATCGATTACCGATCACAAAGATTACGAAAAACTGCTGTTCATTGACGTCGACTCTGCACCGGTCAACCAGCTCGCCAACTATGCCGCTGTCGACGCTACCAGCTTCACCCAAGAATTCAGACTGAGCGGCGAAACGGACCGCTCTCGCTGGGTCGCGGGCGTCTATTATTTGAATATCGATTCGGAGTCGGACAACGGCCTGAAAGGACCGCAGGCATCTTTCGCTGATGTGTTTGGTGGTGTCCCGATTGATGTCGGCACGGTGGCGGGCCTGGAGACCGATTCCTACAGCGTCTTTGGGCAAATGGAATTCGATCTGACTGACCGAGTGACCCTGATTGGTGGCCTGCGCGCTATGCGCGAGGAGAAGGACTTCGAATTGAATATCGGAGTTGCACCCTCGGAATCTTCATTTGTTGTGAACACACACCCCTGCTTCAGCGATGCCAGTCAGTGCTTCCCTGGAACCGGCGTGGAATACAGCGATGACGTCTCTGAAAACTATTGGGCAGGCAAGCTGCAGGTCACCTATGACATGTCGGACGACCTGATGTTGTACGGCGGTGTGAATCGAGGCGTGAAAGCGGGTAGCTACAACGCCCCCCTACTC
>JAAEZV010000259.1 GCA_018222695.1 Gammaproteobacteria bacterium | reverse complement strand
GCATAGAGCTGATCAAACGCACGACGAATAGTCTCACCGTAACGCCTTGGTTCCATTTTCTGCACCACGTAGGCAATGGTGTCATTAAGCTCCAGCGAATACGGGATCGACACAAACGGCTTGCCGCTGCGAGTCTTCACCCAGGTAGGCTGATCATCGTGGAACAAATCGCAGGTATAGCGCCCGCCCGCCTCGGCAAAGAGATCGATGGTGTGGTTAGAGTGCGACAGCGCCGGCGCCAGATAACCTGCGGGCCGCTGACCGACCGCGCGCTCGATGGTCGCCATGGCATCCTCGATCATCTCGCGCTCCTGATCCTCAGTCAGACCATAGGTGTAGCGGGTGTTGTAGATACCGTGGCTGAAAAATTCCCAGTCGCGCTCGGCACACAGCGCGATGATCTCGGGGTGGTGTTCGCACAGCGCGGCGGACAAGCTGATCGAGCCGCGCACGCCGTACTTATCGAGCACCGCCATCTGACGTTGGTGACCGACCCGATTACCGTAATCACGAATGCTGTAACCCGGTACTGCTGGGTATGGGTGTGGCCAGGGCTTGCGATGCGGATTGGTCGGGGGGTCAAGCTCGTAGAACTCAATATTGGGCGCCACCCAAAACGCGAGGCGCGCCCCATTGGGCCATTCTATTTTCGGCCGCCCCTCGTAAGGGTTGTACTCATACAGCTCGAGCTCGGCGTTTTGTGCGCTACCGCTCATATTCAGCCCTGCTGAGAAAGCCAGTCGAGCACCTCACTCACACCCAGTACATCCGCATATTTAATAGCCAAGTCAGTGAGGTTCGCAAAATGGTAGCTCTCGTGTTTGTCCGCAACGCATTCCTCCGGCACGATCGTTCGGTACCCCCGCGACAGGGAGTCGACTGCCGTGGCGCGGATGCAGCCACTGGTGGAACCACCGGTAATGATCAGGGTATCTACCTGATGCCACACGCAAAGTGACTGTAGCGCCGTCTCAAAAAAAGCCGAGGGCATCTTCTTGCAATAGATGACGTCCTTCTCCCGATTGATCTCAAGACGATCATCAAACTCGGCACGCTCGGACCCGAACTTGATGTTCTGCAGAGAGTCTGGGGTGTCGGTACGGGTACCCCAGATACCGCAGTCCTCGCCCGACTCCATAAACGCCACATAGGTCCAGACCACCGGCCAATCCAGCGCCCGAAACGCAGTCGCTAACTGATTAACGTAGTCCAGCTGCTTGGGATCGGTCTCGTAGGCGGTTTTGAACAGGTCCGTGCGGGTATAAGCCTTTTGTGGATCCACGTTGACGAGGATGGCTTTCTTGCCAAACCCAAAGCGCGCACGGCTGGGGTTGTCCTTGATTTGCTGGTAGATCTGGCGCGCGGTGAGGTCACTGGTTTCCATTGTTATTCCTGTTTTGCTGGAGCGCGAATCGGCATGATATAAAAACATATCATTAATACATAGGCAGATCTGACGCCACAGATCAGGCCATCAGAACCCACAGGGGGGTCCATGGGACACAAGCTTATCCGAGGAGCGATCGAGTACACCAGCCGCAAACCGGAGCGAATGGGTGAGGTCCGCGGACGCGAGGTCTTCACGCTCAGCTGCCAACCTGACGGCACGGATGTCCTGCTCGCTCACTGTGAGATTGACGACGCCCCCAAGGTCACGCGAGACGTCTGCCTGGCGCTGCGACATGCCGACTCCAGCCCGATTGACTGCTCGGTGCGGCTATCGGTTGGCGGGCAGTTCGAGGGCTCGGGCTGGATGCGCTTTGCCAAGGGTTACGCCGAGTGTGAAACCTTCAACGCGCGGGATGGGCGGATCAGTCAGGAGCTTGAGACCGAGGGTCAGGTCGGCTGGTTACAGAGCCACCCCATCATCGGCGATGCGCTGCTCATGCGGCTCTATCCGCTGGAACAAGGCCCCGGCGTTCACTCATTGAAGAACGTCTTCCTGACCTCACCCGACCATCGCGGTGCCACCGGACCCTTCTTTTTCGTGACCAGTTTCGATCTGGTCTATGTGGGTGAAGAGACCATCGAGGTGGCGGCGGGGCAGTTTCAGGCACGGCACTTTCAGGTGACCGGCACCGCAGGCAACCTGCCAGAAGAGCACCCACCCTACGACGTGTGGTGCACCGCTGACGATGATTACCTGCTCCTCAGAGCCAGCGCCGAAGGCTATATGCAGACGCACTACGAACTGACCGAGCTCACTATTGAGCACACACCGTGAGCATGTTGACCGGCGGCGCCCCCCGATGATCGAGAATATGACTTTGCGCGTGCCGTCCCTGGCAGAGGCTGTGGCGGCCTATCACGCGCTGGGGTATAAGGACGCCGGCGCGAGCATTGCGGCAACTATCGCGCTATCCGACCCCGCGCTGGAGGGCCGACCTCACCACACCATTGTGATGTCGGAGGACCCCTATCAAACGCTCACGATGGTGGAATGGGAAGGTGAAGTACCCACCCCTTTTGCGGCACCCGGCTGGTCCGCGATGGAAGTGCTGGTAAAGGACTTGGATGCACTGTTCGAGCAGCTGCCCGCCGCCTTCACGGTACTGAACCCGCCAGCGGCACTCTCATTTTCCGACCAGATTCGCGCGATGCAGGTCGCAGGCCCAGCGGGAGAGCTCATTTACTTCACAGAGGTGTCCGGTGAGGTACCGGGCTTCGCGCTACCCACCCCGAGGCGCCAAGTGAATCAGTGCTTCGTGATGATCAATGCCGTCAGCGATATCCAACAATCGATTGCCTTCTATGCAGAGCTCCTGAAGTGCGAGGCGCCCTCACCCATGCCGGCGCGGGTGTCGATCCTGTCGCGCACCAATGGCTTAGATGAAGATCACCGCCACGACATCGCGCCGATTGCGCTGGGCCCTGGACAACTGTTTGAACTGGACCAGTGGGTGCAGCGGCCACAGGACTCAGGAAGCACCATCCCCTGTGGTTGGCATTCGCTCTCACTGCGCCGCGAGGGCCCGCCGCCAAACGGCTTGGGTTCAGAGCGACGCTCAGTGATGACCAATATCGACTGTTTCGATATCGAGACACCCGACGGCGAGCGCATAGAGTGGCTTTGTCCTGCGGGGCTGGCGTAGTCGGTAAATGCCCGCTGGGCCGACTTCAGATCAAGGCAAATAGATCGGTTATTTGCGGCAGCTGACTGAGACCGAGGCAAGGTCGCGGCAAACCCCAACACACTGAGGAGCACACCCATGTACACCCTTCTACTTTATGTCCATGTACTGGCACTGG
>JAAEZV010000258.1 GCA_018222695.1 Gammaproteobacteria bacterium | reverse complement strand
ATCTGCGCGACATCCTCAGGCGGCGAGCCGACACCCTGCCACGCAAACGGCACCACCGCGATGGGCGTGGGATTCTCCACGCCCTGGTTGATTTCGATCTGCAGCTCTGCGCGGGCGGCCGACGCCAACAAGAGCGAAAATAGGATGAATCCACGTATCGCTAACACTATCTAGTACCTCAAGTCTTCAGGCTTGAATATCAGCTGAAATCGCCGAAAGTTAGCCTCAAATGTGCGGTTATCGAGCTTGGCGACCTCAGGAAATCGCCCTGTTCGTTCCACTGCTGTCATCGCGCTGCGATCAAAGGCGGTGTTGCCGCTGGACTGCAGCACGCTAACGCCTACCACCTCGCCTGTCGGCACCAATTGTATCGACAATATCGACACCATACCGTTACGGGCACTGGGTGGCCGGGTCCAGCGATTGATGACCGACGCCTGAATCGTGGCTGCCACCACGTCGCGTAAGCTTGGCTCATTGGCGCCCGCTGCCGCTATCTCGGCATCGACGAGAGAATCGAGCTCGTTTCGGGCCAATGCCGCTAACTGTTCTGCATCGAGCGCGGGCTCCGGCTTCTCCACTTCCGCTGGTTTGGGCTCCGGGGCTGGCTCTGGTTTCGGCTCAGGCGTCGGCTTGGGTTTAGGCTCTGGTTTCGGTTCAGGCTTCGGCTTCGGCTCGGGTTTAGGCTTCGGCTTGGGTTTTGGCTTTAACGTCTCAGCCTGAATCAGGCTGGCTTGAATCGGCTGAATACTGGGAGCCGCCGCGATCACTTCACTGGGGCCTGTCCAGCGCACCACCAGCATCAAGACCAACCCCCCATGCAGTGCCAGCGTCAGGATGGCAGGCAGACCCGTGAACAGCACCCGGTCAGCTGACATCAGTTCCCAGCCGGACTCTCGGTCACCAAACCTACTGTCGGTGCACCGGCTTCCTGCAGCGCCGTCATCACCACCACAACGTCCCCGTAAGCCACCTTCTGATCGCCCCACACCAGTACCGGCTTGTCGGGCGTGCGCCTCAGCACAGCGGCTACCCGCTGCCGAATCGTCGCCAACTCAAGCGCCTGCTTTTCATCGGCACCCAAATTGAGAAACAGTTGGCCGCGTTCGTTGATCGAGACAATTAACGGCTCCGCGTCCTGCTCTTTGACCGGCGCCGCGTCGGCATCAGGCAGGTCCACCTCGACGCCCTGCATGAGCATGGGCGCCGTCACCATAAAAATCACCAACAGCACCAACATCACGTCGATGTAGGGCACGACGTTGATTTCTGCGAGCATCCGACGCCGACGCATGATCAGGCTCTCTGAGATTGATTCGCTTTCAGCGCATACGTCTGGCGCTGCAGAATGCCCGAGAACTCATCGAGAAACGTCTCATACCGATTCAGCAGCGCGTCGCTGCGAGCCGCAAGGCGGTTGTAGGCCAATACGGCGGGAATCGCCGCGAATAATCCCATTGCCGTCGCGATCAGGGCTTCCGAGATGCCCGGCGCCACCGTCGCCAGCGTGGCTTGCGTTGCATTAGCCAGCCCCCTAAAGGAATGCATGATGCCCCACACTGTCCCCAGCAGTCCGATGTAAGGGCTGGTGGAACCGACCGAGGCCAGGAAAGGGAGATGTTGCTCGATTCGGTCCGTCTCACGCATCAGTGCCACGCGCATGGCTCGCCGCGACCCCTCGAGAATCGCATCGGCATCCATGTCGGCTTGTTGTGACAGCCGGGAAAACTCCTTGAACCCGGCCCGGAACAGACTCTCAACCCCGGTGGGCAATTGGCCGTCTGCAACCGCCTGATTGCCCTCACGGTAAAGCTGGGCCAGATCGATGCCGGACCAAAACTGCTCCTCAAATACCAGTAACTCATCATCGGCACGCCGCATCAGCATCACGCGTTGCACAATCAAGAACCACGACGACAGAGAGGCCAGCACGAGTATGAGCATCACAACCTGTACCAGCGCACTGGCACCGAAAATGAGCTCCATCAAACCCAGCTCTTGCGTCATTTCACCTCCTCCGTGGCGGCCAGTGTCGCCTCTATTTGTTTCCGCAGGTCAGCATCCAGCCGTGTGGGACGACCCGTCCCGCGATCTACGCAGGCGATCTGAATCTCCCCCGATACCAGCACCGCATTATCCCGGCGCACGGTCTGCCGGAATCTGACCGTCGCGCCACCCACCCCCGATATCACTGCGGTGGCGTGCAGTTGATCGTCGAGGCGCGCAGGTTGGTGGTACGAGAGCGACACATCCGACACTACAAAATTCCATCCCGCATCCGAGACAGCCGCTCGCTCCAGACCGAAGGTTCGCATTAACTCAGTGCGCGCCCGCTCCAGGTACTTGAGGTAATTGACGTAATAGACAATGCCCCCGGCGTCGGTGTCTTCGATATAGACCCGAATCGGCAGCGAAAATTCCGCTGTCACGACGACTCATCCAGATCGAGGCTGAGGGTTTCCGCCGCGGATCCCTGAAAGGCGATGCCGAAATGGGCATAAGCATGCCGGGTCGCGATCCGACCGCGCGGCGTTCTCAAAATAAAGCCCTGCTGAATCAGAAACGGCTCCAGTACATCCTCAATCGTGCCGCGCTCCTCGGACAGTGCCGCGGCCAGACTATCCACCCCCACGGGGCCACCATCGAACTTCTCAATCATGGTGAGTAACAGCCGGCGATCCAAATGGTCAAAACCCTGGGCGTCCACGGACAGCAAATCGAGTGCCGCCTCGGCCGTGCCGCCGGTCACCGCGCCATCGGCCTTTACCTCTGCATAATCTCGAACACGTCGCAGCAGGCGGTTAGCGATACGCGGCGTGCCTCTGGAACGCTTGGCAATTGACACTGCACCCTCGTCATCGCTGGGAATCTCTAAAATCCCCGCAGAGCGTTTCACGATCTCAGTGAGCTCCGCGGTATCGTAAAACTCAAGCCTCTGCACAATGCCGAATCGATCACGCAGCGGCGATGTGAGCAGTCCTGCGCGCGTCGTCGCGCCGACCAGAGTAAACGGCGGTAAGTCGAGCTTAATCGAGCGCGCCGCAGGCCCCTCGCCAATCATGATATCGAGCTGGTAATCCTCCATAGCGGGGTACAGAATTTCTTCGACATAAGGACTCAGGCGATGGATCTCGTCAATAAACAGCACATCGCCAGGCTCGAGATTCGTCATCAGGGCCGCAATGTCACCGGCCTTTTCAAGAACGGGTCCGCTGGTGGTCTTCAGCTGCACCCCCATCTCTTCTGCAATGATGCTCGCAAGTGTGGTCTTGCCCAGGCCTGGCGGG
>JAAEZV010000257.1 GCA_018222695.1 Gammaproteobacteria bacterium | reverse complement strand
GTTTCCCATCCGCCGAGCCCGAACACGTAGTCACCGGCTTTGATGTTGTCACTGCCACTCTCCAACACCTCGCCAACCACTGTGGCGCGCACAGGATCGCCGATTGGAATAGGCGGTAAATAATTGGGGATATCAGACATCCAGCCACGAATAGCGGGGTCCAGGGAGATGTAATGGTTCTTCACCAGCAGCATGCCCGGTCCAGTGTCTGGGATGGGCGCATCCTGAAGAATCACCTCGGATGAGTCCGGCATCCCCTCAGGGCGCTTTGCCAAAATCCATTGTTGTTTATTACCGTGGCTCATGCTGACCTCGCGGACGAAAACGATTGAGTCCGCGAGACTATCGGGGGCACCAAAAATAATCAAGCTGGATGGTTTTTTTCAGAAAACGCGGTGCTAACATTCCGGTCCCGAGCCAAATTTGCCCCAACAACTCACCGAACAGGAGACAGGTGTGACAGATTTTCAGGCTGCCCTCGCCGACGCCGAGCTGGCAAACAACGACAGCCGTGCTGTGACCATCAACGGTAGCAACGTGCTGATTTGTCGCGCAGGGGGAGAGCTCTACGCGGTGGAGAATCGATGCACGCATCAGGAGGCTGAGCTCGAGGGCGGTCGCATCCGCGGTTGTTTTATTTCTTGCCCGTTACATGGCGTCCGTTTTGATCTGCGTGATGGCACGCCTATGGGCCAGCTGACGCGAGAGGCACTGCCCACCTATGCGGTACGGGTTATCGACGGCATGATCGAGGTTGCTGTCGCATGAGTCGGGCCGTTGTGCTGGCAAGGCACCCCGAGAGCGCGGTGACTGAGCAGGATTTTGCCGTGGTGGAGGTGACCGATGCCAACCTGCCCAAGGGCTATTTCCGCACCCGTAACAAAGTAATCTCGCTAGACGCGGGGTTTCGGCAATGGATGACAGAAGGCGCGGGCGACAACTATCTGACCGGTATGCAGATCGGTGACCCGGTGCAAAGTATTGTGCTGGGTGAGGTCGTGGAATCCGATCATGCAGACTACCCGGTGGGCACGCTGGTCAGTGCGCGCACTGCTTGGGAAGAGTGCAGCGTGTTGGATGGCAGCGATCTCTGCTCGCCTTTAGAGGTAGCCAGCGACGTCCCGCTTCACCAATACATGGGGATTCTTGGGCCCACAGGGATGACGGCCTGGATCGGACTGTTTGAGATTGGGCAACCCAAATCTGGTGAGACCGTGGTGGTGAGCGCGGCTGGTGGAGCCGTAGGGACCGTTGTCGGGCAGCTGGCGAAGGCGGAAGGGTGTCGGGTGATTGGTTTAACCAGCGCGCGCAGCAAAGCCGACTGGCTTGAGAGCGACGTAGGTTATGACTTGGTGATTGACCGCGAAACTCAGCCGGATCTCGGAAGCGCTTTGCGAGAGGCCTGCCCCGACGGTGTCGATATCTTTTTTGACAATGTGGGCGGCGAGGCGCTCGATACGGTCATGAGTCAACTGCGCGAGCAGGCGAGACTCGTGTTGTGTGGTGCCATTTCGCAATACGAGTCAGCGGTACAGCCGCTGCATAATAGTTGGGAACTGATTACCAAGCGAGCGCGCATGGAAGGTTTCATGTTCTCGGACTATTTTGAATCTTTTCCCAAGATCGCAGAGGATCTCCAGAGCCGGCTTCAGCGCGGCGCGCTGAAAAGCTTTGATGCCGTTTACGAGGGGATCGAAACCACCCCCCGAGCCTTCTGCGACATGATGCATGGCGCTTCACGTGGGAAGTGCCTCGTGACACTGGACTAAATAATGCCGACACAACTGAATCAGGTACCCGAGGCGCTACAAAGTGATTTCGACATTGTCGGGGACAGCGGATTTTTTGCAGACCCCCAGCAACTGTTTCTGGAATCACTGGTTAAAGACCCTCGAGACATCGTTTACACCCCCCACAATGGTGGCCATTGGCTGATCACTTCCCACGAATTGGCTCGGGAAGTCCTCAGCAATGCCGAATTGTTTGGCTCATTTCCGATCGGCATACCCGCCAACATGGAGCAGCGCCCGCGACTGATCCCGTTGGAGAGCGAAGCGAAGGAGCATCGGCGCTATCGACGCCTGCTGCTTCCCATTTTTGAACCCACAGCCGTGGCGCGCCTGCAGACGGGCGCGGAAGCCCTCGCCTCAGAGGTGCTCGATGAGGTGTTGCCCACCGGAGAGTTCGACTTTTTGTGGAAGGTAGCGAAACCGATATCAATGGGGCTGTTTGTTCGACAGCTGGGATTGGAGCCCGAGCGTCTTGATGACTTCTACGCTTGGGAGACGGGCTTTTATCGGGCACCAACCATGGAAGAACGTATTGCCTGCGGGGAAAAGATCGGCGGTTATCTCTTTGAAGTAGTCACACAACATGTTGATCATCCGAAGGACGACATTGTGGATATGCTGCTCAATGTCGATGTGGAGGGAGAAAAGCTCTCTCTGGAGGAGGTCCATGCAATCTGCTACCTGCTGTTCCTTGCCAGTATCGACACGGTGGCTACCATGCTCAGTTTTATCATTCGCCATCTGGCGCGGGATACAGAGTTGTTTAACAGCCTCAAGGCGGATCGTAGCAAGGTCGCTGACTCGGTCGATGAGTTCATGAGAATGCACGCTTTTATCAATCTGAATCGCATCTGTGAGCAGGACACGGAGTTTCACGGTGTTCAGTTTCGCGCCGGCGACAATATTGTGATCCCGAGCTTTGTCACCGATCGCGATGAGCGAACATTTGCCGACCCCGACACCTTTAACCCGGACCGCAGCAAGAAAGAGCGCAACCAGCACCACGCGTTCGGTGCGGGTGCGCACAAATGCATCGGCTTACACGTTGCCAAAATGGAAGTGCGGGTGGTGCTGGAAGCCCTCTTTGATCGTGTCGCTTCACTGGAATTGGTGTCGGAAGACGCTGTAACGGGCCATGGTGGCACCACCATGGGTCTCGACACTATCCCTATCAAGGTGACGCTAGGCTAGTGGCGCTGGCGTCGCGACTACAACGCGACGATGGTCTTGCCGAAGTTCTCGCCCGCAAATAGATCCGCAAAGGCTTTGCCAACGTTCTCGATCCCCTCGAGGCGATGCTCAGGCGACTGAATGACACCGTCGCGTAACCACTGGGAGAGCTGTTCCCGGGCTTCGTCATAGCGATCGTGCCGAAAGTGGGTCATGAAACCCTCCACCTTGAGCTCTTTGGTGATCAGTTCAAAAAGGTTATTCGGTCCGTGAGGTGTCACGCCGTAGCCCGAGATCGCGCCGCATAGGACTAGCCGACCGCGGTGATTC
>JAAEZV010000256.1 GCA_018222695.1 Gammaproteobacteria bacterium | reverse complement strand
GTTTCCGAGCATCGATTTGCTTCGGGGGGTTATCGCCGGGATTCTGGTGACCTTTGTCTACTACGCTTTATGGCGCGTCATGCCGTTGGGGGAGTTATTCGACACCTGTATCGACGGCATTAAGTCCATGGTGCCGGTGCTGGCGATGCTGCTCACCCTATTTGTGTTTGTTGAAGCCAACGACCGTTTTGGGCCTCACGCCCTATGTCATCGACGCTGTGTCACCTTTCATGACGGCGCAGTTGTTACCGGTTGTGGTGTTTATCACCGTGTCACTGCTGTCGTTTACCACCGGATCCAACTGGGGCGTGATTGCCATCACCATGCCCATTGCTTTCCCGTTGGCGCAGACCTTTGACGTCAGCATCCCGCTGGTCATGGGAGCATTGTTTTCGGCCAGTGGTTTTGGCTCCCATGCCTGTTTTTACTCGGATTCGACGGTGCTCTCCGCGCAGGGAGCCGGTTGCCGGACGCATGAGCATGCACTCACGCAGCTGCCCTATGCATTGTTGGGCGCGGCCGTCGCCGCTATCCTCTTTGTCGTGATGGCTTGAGCACGCCGGCTCGCCCCCCAGTGCAGGTGGCCAGTGCCCAGTGCGAGCTGCGTGAGTGTTGTGCCTAGGCTAGGTCATTGGCAGGCCCGCGCACTTAAATGACGTTGAGAGTAGAAGCGAAAATGAAACGCCTGAAAACAGTGTGGCTTCGCAACCAGATCAAACCGCTTGCGGCATGGCACGCTATGCGCGAGCTGCTCAAAAACCCTGACGACACCACGCAAGTGTTTCACATTATTGAAGCACTCAAGGGTGACAGTCTGGGCGCCGCCGTGAGGCGCTTGAGATCCAGCGATCGCGGCCGCGCCTTATTGCAAAAAAAGCCTGACATCGTCAGCAAACTCAATGACCGAGAGTGGCTCTTGAGCCTGCCTGCGGGAAGTATCGGACGGGCTTACTATGATTTTGTGCACGCAGAGGACCTGTCGGCGGATGGCTTGATCGCCTCGAGTGAGACCGGTGCCCGCGAAGAAATCTATCGCGGCCTCTCTGAGGATGAGATCTGGTTGGCCGATCGATTGCGGGATATCCATGACCTGCAGCATGTCATGACGGGCTACGGGCGGGATCCGGTGGGTGAGCTCAGTCTGCTGTCATTCATGAAGGCCCAAACACCCAACCGCGGTATCAGTTTTATCGTGTGGATCGCCAAGTGGAAGTATCTGCGGGAGGTGCCGCAGTTTGATGTGCGACCGCTCATTGGAGAAGGCGCCCAGATCGGGCAGCAAGCGATTTGGATGGCCGAAATTGAATGGGAGGAGCGGCTTGCCGAGCCGATCGATGCGGTGCGCTTGGAACTCGGGTTCCAGCCACCCCGTCAATATCAGCGTCTTCGGGAGCAAGCGCCCCAACTCTTGTTCGCGGCGTGAAGCCATAAGCAGTTCTGCTACCCTACGCCGAGTTTTTTAATCGGGCGACAGCTATGAATTTTGAGTTTTCCGAGGAGCAGCAACTGCTGAGAGAGCAGGCGCGCGGGTTTTTGACCGAGCATTGCCCCACCACCGCAGTAAGGGCGGTGCTGGATGGTGATCAGGACTGGGACGCCGCGCTATGGCAGAAGGTTGCCGAGATGGGGTGGACCGCCACGGTGATTCCCGAGGCCTACGGTGGTCTTGGCCTGAGTTATTACGAGTTGGCGATCATTGCCGAGGAAATGGGGCGCAGTGCAGCACCATTACCCTTTAGCAGCTCTGTCTATCTGGCCAGCGAGGCGATTCAGCGCTTCGGCACCGAGGCGCAAAAATCGGCTTGGCTACCGAGGCTCGCCGGCGGTGAGTGCGTCGCGACCGTCGCCATGGCAGAGCGCGCAGGTCGTCTGGCGCTTGACCGACTTGAAACCCGACGCAGCGGATCGCAAATCTCCGGTACAAAAGTGCCTGTTGCCGACGCCTCAATAGCGGAGGTGGCCGTGGTGCTGGCCCGTTCCGAGGCCGGGCTGGAAGCTTGCCTGGTACCCCTGCAGCAAGCCGGCGTATCGGTTGAGCCGGTGCTCACATTTGATACCAGTAGAGGGCACAGTGCGGTGACCTTTGATAGCGCTGAGGCGGAGGTGTTGGGGGATACCACCATTAATCCGGAGGACTGGGAGAGCTTGCTCGATGGGGCGGCGGTGTTGCTTGCCTGGGAGCAGTTGGGTCTGGCAGAGACTGCCCTTACCCAAGCCCGGGACTACGCCTTGCAACGCTTTGCGTTCGGTCGTGCCATTGGCTCTTATCAGGCGATCAAACACAAGCTGGCTAATATGTATGTGAAGAACACGCTCGCACGCAGTAACGCCTATTACGGTGTCTGGGCTTTGGCCGAGGGGAGTGACGAGTTGCCGCTGGCAGCGGCGACTGCGCGTGTTGCGGCGATACAAGCCTCGACCTATGCGGCAGAAGAAAATATCCAGACCCACGGTGGAATGGGTTTCACCTGGGAGTTCGACTGCCACTTTTATCTGCGTCGGGCGAAGCTATTGAGCTTGGCGATCGGCAGTGAAGCGGTGTGGCAAGACCGATTGGTGTCGGCGTTGGCCGCACAAAGCGCGGCAGCCTGAGGGAGAGAGCAGATGGACTTTAACGATACCCCTGAAGAAGCGCGCTTCCGCGAGGAAGCTGCGTCTTGGCTTGCCGAGAATGCGCCAACTGATGACGCGTTCCGTGCGCTGACGCCGCTGGAACAGGCGAAGGTCTGGCAAAAACAAAAATACGATGCGGGATGGGCCTGTATGGGTTGGGCGCCGGAATTTGGCGGCCGCGGCGCCTCTGCAATCGAAGAGGTGATCTGGCGTCAGGAGGAAAGCCAGTACGACCTGCCAGCCAACTTCTTCCTGATCGGCCAGGGCATGATCGGGCCGACGCTGATGGCTTGGGCGAGCGATGAGGACAAAGCTCGCTTCCTGCCGCCGCTGGCCAGCGGCGAGGAAGTCTGGTGTCAGCTGTTTTCGGAGCCTGCCGGAGGCTCGGACCTCGCCGCACTGCGGACTCGTGCAGAGCGCGATGGGGACGACTGGGTCATCAATGGGCAAAAGATTTGGACTTCAGGCGCCCATTACTCAGATTACGGTGTGATCGTGGTGCGCACCGACCCCACCGTGCCAAAGCACAAGGGGCTCAGCTATTTCTATGTCGACATGAAGGCGCCGGGTGTTGAGGTCAAGCCGATCAAGCAGCTGACAGGAGATTCGGATTTCAACGAGGTGTACTTCACTGACGTCAGGGTGTCTGACAGTCAGCGCTTGGGCGAGGTGGGTCAGGGCTGGCAGGTATCGCTCACCACGCTCATGAA
>JAAEZV010000255.1 GCA_018222695.1 Gammaproteobacteria bacterium | reverse complement strand
AGCCTGAGTATCTGCTGGGGTCTGCGGACCTGATGACCCGTAACATCGACTACCGCGTGGAAGTGCTGTGCCCCATCAGGGACCCGGCGATACAAAACCAGCTGCAGGACATTCTCGATCAGCAGTGGCATGACAACACCAAAGCCAGAGTGCTGGATAAAAACCAGGCGAATGCACTGCGAGAGCGAGGCAAGACGACCACCGTGCTGCAGGCGCAGGAGACGATCCATCGTTACCTCTCTGGGGGGAAGAAGCCGCGGATGCCTCGCTCGCTGATGAAGCAGGCTTCAAAGCGTCGGCGCTCGTCGCCGTCGCGCTAGGTCAGCCGGACGGGAATAACCAGGCTTCAACGTCAGTCTGATTCAAGATCACAATTTGTTGTGCTCGCGGGTCCTCCATCACCTTTATCGGGTCGAGACGCAGTAGCTGCAATAAGTAGGGCAGTAGCTTTGCCCTGACGGACAGCTGCCATTTGCCATCAGTCATACCGTAATCATGAGCCACCACCGCCTGCTGATCAGCGGTGAGGCGGGGGTCAGGTGCAATCTCAATCATCACCAGCCTATGCCAATCGTCATCTGACGCGCCGGTGCGGTCAGATGCACCCAGCACCTCAGGTTCCCCGCGAAAGCGGCTGAGGACAAAATCGCGGTAGTCCTGATTTTTCTCGCACCAGCCTCTGACATGCCAGCGAAGTCCCGTCCACACCAGCGTATGTGGCACGATAATGCGTCCCTCTCGATCAGGTTGATTCAGCGAGACGTAATCGACCTCTACCCTGAGGTGGTCCTTCGCGGCGAGAATCAGCGGTCGCAAAATGGACGGTGGAATTTGCCGCGTCGGTACGGAGAGGACTTCGGTTGCAGTGAGGGAGTCGGGTAGCTGCCCGAGAATTTGCTGTATCTCGCTGCCTCCCGCCAAAATATCCAGATACTCCTCGGTTTTACCCTGGGTGACCGATGGAGAAAATGTGGCGCTGGGGCGGTAGCCCTTTGCGGTGCCGTCATATTCGAGGTTGCCTGGGCCGATTGAGCGTTTGTAGTTGTTGATATCTTTGCTGGCCTGCTGGCGGCCGATTCCAAAGACCTCACAGAGATGCCGGGTAGTCAGCCTGCCTTCCCACAGGGCGATAATCTCGATAAAGCGATATCTCAGTAGTTGTTCCCAGCGGGTTGCGCTCATTTTCCAGATTCTCTCGCTCGAGCGCCGCCCATGGGAGGACCCGCGCTTCTCGAATACTGTAGCGTTGATCTTGGCGACATTGTAGCTCTAGCGGGCTAAGTATCCGCCCGCTGGCTGTGGCTTTGCCGGTGGATAAGCCACAGTCCTGAAAAGGCTAGCATCGCGCACCCCAGCATGATCAAGGCGGGCTCGAGAAGGCGGCCCTGATAAAGCAGCCCCGCCACAGCGCCCACTGCAGAGGCGAGGAGGGCATGGGTGAATCCGTACACGGCTGACGCGGAGCCGGCTCTGTGCGCGTAGAGCGAAATGGCCCCCATGGAGGCGTTTGACGAGGTGAGTCCCACGCCCAGGAAAAAAATCGAAGACAGTGCAGCCATGACATAGAGGTAATCGCTGGCATTGGCGGAGAGGATCACTATCACTCCTGCGCAGAGCAGGCTGATCGCGAGTCCTGCTTTAAGGGTTTGATTCATGCCGAATCGCATCACCAGGCGCGCATTGATCAGGCTGCCGGTCATGAACCCAAAGACCGTCAGTGCAAAGGCATAGCCAAATAGGGAGGTCGGTACGTTGAAAACATCAGGGAGAAAAAACGCCACCGTCGATAGGTATACAAACAGCGCAGCAAAGGAAAAGGAGCCTGCCATCTGATATCCGAGAAAGCTGTGCCGGCGTAGCATCTCGGAAAATGAACTGAGTACCTTAAGCAAGGTGAGTCGCTCGCCGGTTGTGTTGGAGGTGGTCTCAGGTAGTCGGCTCAGCGCGGTCAGAACCAGAGCGGCAAAGACGGCCAGCGCGACGAATACTGCGGGCCAGTCAGCGAATTGCAGTATCAGCGCGCCAATACTGGGGGCGATCATGGGAATGATGGCCATTGCTGCGGACAGCGTCGACATCACCTGTGCGGCACGATTGCCCTCGTATCGATCTCGCACGATGGCGCGCGCGATTACGGGACCACTTGCCGCGGCTGCGCCTTGCAGGCCGCGCATGGTCCACATAAAGCCCATGTCCTTCGCCAAGGCGCAAAGTACTGAGGTCACGAGGAACAAGGCAGTACCGGCCCTCACCACGGGAACGCGACCAAAGCGGTCGGAGAGGGGGCCGAAAACCAGCTGCCCAAATGCCAGCCCCACCATGAAGACACTGAGCGTCAGCTGCCCATCCGAAGTTGTCCCGCCCAAATCTTCGATCATGTAAGGGATGGCGGGTAAATATAAATCGGTGGCGATGGCGGCGTAGGCCACCAGGCTCACCAGCGTGATGTAAGTGAGGGTTTCCCCGGAGCGCGACGGGGGCGTCAATTCAGTGTCGTAGCCTGAAGCTCCACCACGGGGCAACTTTCGGGGACGAAAAACTGACCGTTCTCGGCATCCATGACGTCAAGGCCAATGGCCTTGTTGTTAGAAAAGAGGGCAACCCGCATCACGTAAGTGGTGTGCTGGTTTTTCATTTCCATTAGCTGGAACAACTGCACCTCAGCACCTTCCTCATTAGCGGCCTGACTTGCGACCTGCTCCATGTAGGTTTTCGCCTGATTGGCTTCCATCGGTGTGAGCGGCTTTTCGAGAATCGCGTTGAGCATTGCGCTCACGGATGCTTGGTTATCCTCCGCGAGCAAGGTCGCGTTAACCACGGTATTCAACTCAGACATTGTTCCCCCAAAACCAACCTGCTCGAGCAGAGCGGCCGCGATTCTAGCACAGCCAACTTCGAGCCCTGCAAGCTTTTCAAAACCGTTTTCATGCCATTTGGTGAGAGATTACTTTAAGACTACTGCGTAATTTTTTTTGTATTTTGTGGGATGCCTCGAGACGCTGATGCGGCCTGTTTTCCCCGCGGGTTCGGACATTTCCTTGACCTTTTTCGGTGGGAAACCTAAGCTTCGCGCCTCCGCCCGTAGCTCAGCTGGATAGAGCACCAGGCTTCGAACCTGGGTGTCGGGAGTTCGAATCTCTCCGGGCGGGCCACACAAGAAAGCGCCCCCTAATGGGGGCGTTTTTGTGTGTGGGTGATCTAGAGGGTTCGAACTCCCGAGTTCGAGCCGAGACGCGTGAGCGTCGAGACCAGCGAGGCGAAGCCGAGGCTCATCTCTCCGGGCGGGCCACACAAGAAAGCGCCCCCTAATGGGGGCGTTTTTGTGT
>JAAEZV010000254.1 GCA_018222695.1 Gammaproteobacteria bacterium | reverse complement strand
GGTCAACGCCCCTGCCGACGGAGATCGGCAGAGCTGGTCCGAGGATGACGTGGCGCACACCCGGGATAATGCGCTCGCGGTACTGGAGCGATGCGGTCTGAACCTGAGCTTTCGGGATAGCGATTGCGTCAGTACCACCCCTAACGATTGGCATGGCCGATTCCCAGGCAGCGGCGGCTCCCTCTATGGCGGCGCCTCACACGGTATCTGGTCGAGCTTCACCCGACCGGGCGCCCGAAGCCGTCTGAAAGGGCTATACCTATCGGGGGGAAGCGTCCACCCCGGCCCCGGGGTGCCGATGGCGACCCTGTCAGGCCGACTCGCGGCGAGCGCCGTGGTCCGGGATATCGCCTGAGCGCATCGCGCCCTGCTCTGGCGGCTTCCAGAAATCCTCTAGTGCCTCAATGGTCTCGGCTGTGAGCTCCCAATGGGGCAGACCTAGGCTGGGCGACAGTTGCTTGGCTGCCCAGTGGCTGTGCACCTCGGTGAGCTCCGGCAAGCGTTCGAACCCGATGTTAGGGTCACGATCGTAGAGCACCAGACAGGGCAGTTTGAGTCGGCTATAAAGACGCGACACCGCCTGCTCGGTGAACAGACTGAATGTCAGAAACTTGATGGGTGCAAAATGCGCGCCAGGCTGACTTGCCGTCTCCAGCGCATACCGAACCATATGTTCTGGGGTTGAGCCAACAAATGCCTGCCCCAGAAACCAGCGGATACTGGGCTGACTCGTCAACACCCGGTAGAGCGGTCGACCAACCCAAGGTGAAGTCAGAAAACGATCCACTCGGGACCCGCTCTGCGTCGTAGGCGGAGTTCGAATCCCCATTCCGGTGGGTGAAATAAGCGACAGGCTGCGCACCTTGGCACCCTGCTCCAAGATCGCTCGCGCCATGAACTCACCAGTGAGTGACAGCGCCACTACATCGGCCGGTTGATCAAGGCTCTCGAGCCACTCCGCTAACCACCGCGCATACAGACTCGGGTTATAGGCCACATCGGGTCGGTCTGAGAGTCCAAAGCCAGGTAGATCCGGCACCCACACCGGACGCTTGTCTCGGTAATGCTCAAACAGGGGACGCATCTCCATCGCACTGGGCACCGCGTTGATGCTATGCAGTAGCACCAATGGTGCGCCCTCAGTGACCTCTCCTCGATAGCCCCGGAGCGTCACGCCCCCATTGAGTGAAAAGTCAAATTGTTCCGCGTCCAAAGCAGGCGTGAGTGGCTTGGCCATGTTATAAATATCAATGAAAGTTGACATGTAGATAGTATAGTTTGTTTGACAGCCGCGCGGGTAGTCTTTGATTCATAGTTTCAGGGTCAGATCCTAGGAAAATCCGCGCAGCCGCAACAGGGGGCATGCATGAGTACCGCTTATCCGTTCACCGCGATTGTCGGTCAGGATGATATGAAGCGCGCGTTGACCATCGCCGCTGTCGATCCCGGCGTCGGCGGGGTGCTGGTACTCGGTGAGCGCGGCACCGGCAAATCGACGACGATCCGGGCACTCGCCGCCCTTCTCCCCAAAATCGATGTGGTCAGCGGTTGCTCATATCAATGCGACCCGCTGGCGCCGCGGCCAGGACTCTGCGCCCGGTGCGGCAAACCCTCGGATACGCCCGACACCAAGGCCGTGACCATTCCCGTGGTCGACCTGCCGCTGGGCTCAACCGAAGACCGCGTCGTCGGCGCTTTGGATATTGAGCGCGCACTCGTTAACGGCGAGAAAGCGTTTCAACCCGGTCTCTTGGCACAAGCGAATCGCGGCTTCCTCTATGTCGACGAGGTGAATCTGCTGGAAGACCACATCGTAGACGCGCTCCTCGACGTGGCGGCCTCTGGAGAGAACGTCGTTGAGCGAGAGGGACTGAGTGTGCGACACCCTGCGCAGTTTGTGTTGGTCGGTAGCGGCAACCCCGAAGAGGGAGAGCTCCGCCCACAGCTTCAGGACCGATTCGGCCTCTCGGTCGACGTGCGAACGCCTGGCGATGTACCCACCCGAGTCGAGATTATTCGTATGCGAGAAGCATTCGATCACGACCGCACTGCCTTCCGCAAAAAATGGGCGCGAAAAGAAAGTGCGCTGCGGCGAAAGATTCAGGTCGCACGTGATCAACTCGACGATGTCGACACCCCCGCCGAACTGCTGGAAACCGCGGCCAAGCTCTGCCTGGCACTGGGCACGGACGGCCTTCGAGGTGAACTCACTCTGGTGCGGAGCGCTCGAGCACTGGCGGCACTGGAGGGCAAATCGGCGGCAACCCTGAAACACCTGCGCGCCATGGCACCTTCCGTATTACGTCATCGCTTGCGGAGGGATCCCCTGGATGAGTCAAGCGCGGATATCCGGGTAGAGCGGGTCATTGCGGAGTTGTTCGAAGAGTCTGTTAACGATGGTGGTAGCTGAAACTGCCTCACCCTGGGCGGATGCCGAGTGGGCCGCGGCGCTGATTGCGCTGACAGGCGAAACGATTGGCGGCGTCCACCTGCGATCCCCGCCCGGGCCTGTTCGTGATTACTGGCTAGAGCGCGTCAAACAGCTGTCCAAGCAAGACCCCATCCGCAAGATCCCGGCCAACATTCCCGAAGGCCGACTGTTGGGCGGCATTGATCTCGGCGCAACCCTGCAGCACGGCAGGCCCATCGCTGAAACCGGCATGCTGGGTGAATGTCACGGACACATTGTCATCGCTGCAATGGCTGAGCGCCTGGCTCGCAGCACCGTGCATCATTTGTGTACCGCGCTCGACCACGGCGCGCTGAGTGTGGCAAGAGACGGCATCGAAGCCGAGACGCCCGCGCGCATTGCGCTGATCGCCAATGATGAGGGCACAGAAGACGAGAGCGCCCACGCAGCCCTAATCGATCGGCTTGGGATCGCGTTAGATATGACGACGCTGGGAATCCACGATGTCGACGACGAGATCTTTCGCCGCCGTGACGTTGAACGCGCGGTCGATGTGCTCGCCCGCGTGACCATAAGCGAGGAGCACCTGACGGCACTGGCGACGCTCACCGCATCTCTGGGCATTGATTCGCCGCGCCCTACCCTAGCCGCCGCGAAGGTGGCGCGCGCGTCCGCGGCACTCCGACAATCTGAAGTCGTTGAAGAAGAGGACGTGGCGCGCGCGTTACGGCTCTGCCTGATTCCGCGGGCGCTGCAACTTCCGGAGATGGCCGAACCGCCACCAGAGCCCGAGCCCGAACCGGAGCAGACAGACGACGCCGAGCCACCACCGATGGCGGAGCAGCCACCCCCCGATGAGGAACGCCTTCTCGAGGCGGCGCTGGCACAACTCCCTGCAGGATTACTGGAACAGCTACAGACC
>JAAEZV010000253.1 GCA_018222695.1 Gammaproteobacteria bacterium | reverse complement strand
CAGCGCCTTGAGGTCTATCGCAAATCCGGTGGCCGGCCGGTCACGGCCAAAGACAGCGCCAATGTTATCGTAACGCCCTCCTTTGGCGACCGCTGACCCGCGGCCTTCCAGATAGACAGCAAACACCAACCCCGTGTGGTATCGAAAGCCACGAAGCTCCGTGAGATCCACGTACACACCGACGTCAGGAAATGCCCGCTGCACCCCGGCCAGCACCGTATCGAGCTGATCGAGCGCCGCCATTACCGCCGGTTCGTCGGGAAACGCCGCCCGGGCCGAGGCCAGCACATCAGGGGAGCCGTGTAGCGATACCAGGCGCGCCAATCGCTCAGCCTCTCTCGCAGGCAATGAAGCAGACAGTCGCTCAATGTCCGGAACGGACTTTCTCTGCAAGGCGTCAAATACTTGAGTTTCCACCTCAGGCTCGAGACCGGCGTCGGAGAACAGTGCGTCGTAGATCCCGATGTGGCCGATATCGAGGGTGAGGGGACGGCTGACACCGGCGCATTCAAACGTCGACAGCATCAGGCCAATGATTTCGCTGTCGGCCTCAATCGCGTTACTACCGAACAGCTCAGCGCCCAGTTGAATCGGTGCCCGTCCGCTGATCACAGACTGGGGGGTACTTTGCAGCGTCGACCCGGCGTAGCAAAGCCGCGTCACGCCCTCCTCGGCCAGACTATGCGCATCCATTCGGGCTGTCTGCGGCGTGATGTCGGCTCTGACACCGAGCATTCGGCCGCTCATCTGATCGGTGAACTTGCAGGTCACCACATCGAGATCAGCGCCCAGGCCGATGAGCAGCGAGTCGGTAAATTCGACCAACGGCGGGATGACATAGCGGTAACCCCA
This sequence comes from Gammaproteobacteria bacterium, assembly GCA_018222695.1. Taxonomy (GTDB): domain Bacteria; phylum Pseudomonadota; class Gammaproteobacteria; order Pseudomonadales; family Halieaceae; genus Luminiphilus. Next base: position 2,491 of record JAAEZV010000253.1, on the reverse strand, counting down.
CGTGGCACATTGGTCCAGCAGGCGGCGTCGGAGGGCTTCCAGCTGGCCCGCGCGTTCGGGCAACAGCTCGTCAATACCCTCTGGCAAAAGCCAGCGATTTTCAGTGCTCATCGTGTTTTTCCGTCAGGATGTAGTGCCGCAGAAAGCGCTCACACGGAGAATAACACAGGGGGGATCGGGGGAAGAGCGGGCGCGCAGGGCGCGCCCAACTATTTACGATCGACTCAATCGCCCGAGTCGGGGTTACGCAGGTACTGGAAGAACTGGCTGTCGGGCTGCAGGAGCATGACATCACCGCCTGCATTAAAGGTCTCCCGATACGCCTGCAAGCTGCGGGTGAAAGAGTAGAACTCCGGATCCTGATTAAAGGCGTCCGCATAGATGCGGGTCGCTTCTGCGTCACCGTTACCGCGGACAATTTCCGCGTCACGGAACGCATTGGCTTCGATCACCGTCACCTCACGATCCGCGGCAGCACGAATACCCTCGGCCAGCTCTTTACCCTCTGAACGCAGCTCTCGGGCTTCTTTTTCTCGCTCTGCGTTCATGCGGCGATAGACCGACTCCGATACATCGGGAGGCAGATCAATCTTTTTCACTCGCACGTCAATCACTTCCACGCCCAGCTCTTCATTCGCCAGCTCATTGAGCTGGGACGTAATGGCTTGCATCAATTCATCGCGCTGCCCGGAGACCACTTCTTGTACCGTCCGCACCGCAACCTGATTTCGCAGCCCATCGTTGATTCGCTGAGAGAGCAGACCAGCCGCGCGATTCTCTTCACCATTGGTCGCGGTGTAGTACTTGGCGGTGTCGGTGACACGGAACTTAGCGTAAGAGTCGACGATCAGCGCCTTCTTCTCTTGGGTAAAAAAGCGCTCCGGACTGCTGTCCACGGTGAGGATGCGACCGTCAAACTTACGAACGTTGTTCACGAACGGGATCTTCAGATGGATGCCTGGCTTGAGATCTGGGTCAACCACTTCACCAAATTTCAGCAACACGCCACGCTGGGTTTCGCGAATCACATAGAGGCTGTTCGATAACACCACCAGAACGATAGCGATCAGAACACCTATCAGGGTTTGTCTCGTCATGATTAACGTCCTCCCCGTCTTGCGGCAGCAGCATCGAGGTCTCTGCGCAGCTGATCGGTCACTTGGTCAACGATTTCGCGCATGTCGCGCTCACTGACCCCAGCGCGAGCGGCACTGGAGCTACGCGGCTGCCCTGCGTTTGGCACCATCTTATCCAGCGGCAAGTAGAGGACATTATTACCGCCGTCTACGTCGACCATCACTTTATTGGTATTAGCAAAGACGGTTTGCACCGTATCAATGTAAAGACGCTCGCGGGTCACGTCTGGCGCCTTTTCATATTCAGTCAGCAGTTGCTCAAATCGCTGCGCCTCACCTTGAGCGCGCGCGATCACCTGATCACGATAGGCGTTCGATTCCTCCATTACACGCTGTGCTCGACCACGCGCCTCGGGCACGATGCCATTCGCGTAGGACTGAGCCTCATTCTTGACTCGCTCTTCGTCTTCCCTCGCTTTGATCACATCGTCAAACGCCCCTTGCACCTGCGCAGGTGGTTTTGACTCATCAATGTTAATTGTGGAGACACGAATACCCGTAGTGTAGTCGTCGAGATATTGCTGAAGACGGGCACGCACATCAAAGCCGATCGCCGCGCGACCCTCGGTCAACACCAGATCCATGGTGGTGTCACCCACGACATGCCGCAATGCACTCTGTGCCGCATGTTGCAGTGACACTTCTGGATCCCGCACCTGCAGGACGAAGTCCTGTGGGTTATCGATCACGTACTGCACCGACATACTGACTTCGACAATATTTTCGTCCTGAGTCAGCATGACCTCGCGCAAACCGGCTGCCCGCACTTTCGTAGTATTGACCTTGATAACTTCATCGATCAACGGCGGATTCCATTGCAGACCTGGCGTCAGCGTGGCGTGATATTCACCAAAGCGCAGCACGATGGCCCGCTCCTGCTCATCAAGTTGATAGAAGCCCATGAGGCCCCAGACCAATAAAACGCCGCCCAGCACCATACCAAGCAGGGCGCCAGAAAGTCCGCCTTTCGCTGGCCCGCTTCCGCCACGCCCGCCCCCAAACATCCCGGTAAGTCGTTGCTGAAGCTTTTTGAACGCCTCATCCAGATCCGGCGGGCCCTGATTACCTCCGCCCCACGGGTCGCGAGGGCCTTTATTGCCACCCCCTGGCTCATTCCATGACATCAGTCTTTTCCTCATCGTAAGGCCGGATAGTCTAACAAACCCCGACACTACTTCGGGGCTTTGTTCTGCTTATTGGGCAGAAAGCGTTAAACCCTTTTTTCAGCCGGATTTCCCATAACCTCACCGGGCCACCAGCGCTTAAGTTTCACGGAGCACCGGCTGGATGCTCAGGTATTCAATCGCCGCCAATCCGCCAGAGGCAGGCGCACATGCAACCGGCTACTCCCATCG
>JAAEZV010000252.1 GCA_018222695.1 Gammaproteobacteria bacterium | reverse complement strand
TACGGTGCAGATTGCGCGTCTACAGCCCGCACGGTCACCAGCAAGGACGAGGTCTACCGCGCCAGCCTGGAGTGGAGCGTGACGGATGACATCATGCTCTACACCACATGGGGTGAGGGTTACCGACCAGGTGGCCTGAACCGCTTCTGTGAGACGCGCATCCCGGATGGTCTGGGTGGTCAGGGTAACGTGAACATCGGTTGTGCCTTTGAGTCCGACATCCTGACGGCTTACGAGCTAGGCTTTAAGTCAACGCTGTTTGACGGCCGACTGCGTTTGAACGCAGCAGCGTTCTGGCAGGAGTGGGATGACTTCCAGCTGTCGCGATTGGATACCTCCATCTCGCCGATCACACTGACCTTCAACGTCGGTAACGCCGAGAGTAATGGTGTTGAGTTCGACTTTACCTCGATGATTACCGACAACTGGACGCTGAGCGGAGCGGCAAGCTTCCTCGACTCGACGTTGACGGAAGATTATCGTCGATCGGCGAGCAGCCCAGAACCTGATGCGCCGGCGGGCTCGCGACTCCCGCGTGTTCCGGAGTTGAAGTGGAATCTCTCTACCCGCTACACCTTTGCCAACGAGTGGTTTGCTCAGGCGGCTTATATGTACACGGGTGATTCCTACAACGATTTGTTCGGTGGCTTCCGGCAGTTGCAGGGCTCTTATGATGTGGTGAATGCCTCATTCGGACTGGAGCGCAGCAACTGGACGGCAGAGGTTTACGTGCAAAACCTGACGGATGAGCGCGGCGACGTCTGGATCAACGACGTGAACTGGGATCAGCGCGTGACCATCAACCAACCCCGCACAATCGGGTTCCGATGGCAGCAGCGATTCTGATCGCTAAGCTCAGGTAAGAACGGAAAGGGCGCCTCTTGAGGCGCCCTTTGCTTTGATGGGGTGTGGACTCCATACTCCCGTTGTTTTGTCCCACCCGGCTTAAAAAAGAGTCCACTGAACTGACCATGTCATCTGCCGATACATTTTTCGCGCAAGCCAGTGACGCCCTGCGGAATCAGGACTCAGAGCGTGCGAGAGATTTGTGTGCTGAAGCCCGGCGGCAGGATCCCGATGACCCCCGCTTGGTGATGCTGCATGGATTTGCACTGCGGCGCTCGGGTGATCACGCCGAGGCCGAGCCACTGCTGCGCCGTACCTTAAGCGTGGACCCCGGCCTCGAGATTGCCCACCACGAACTGGGTTTGGCGCTAAAAGGGCTGGGGCGTCTGAGTGAGGCACGTCGGGCGATGGAGCAGGCTGTTTCCCTGAACCCCAAGATGACCGCGGCGTGGCGTGACCTTTATGAGGTGCGTGCGGCCGAGGGGGATGATGTCGCGGCTGCCGAGGCCTATCGGCAGGCAATGGGTAACAAGGAGCTGGACCCGCTGCTGCATAAGGCCCTGGAGCTGGTGGGTCAGGGTCGTTTGGGCGTCGCCGAGGGCATTTGTCGCGAGTATCTCAAACGGCGTCCCCATGATGTCGACGCCATTCGGCTACTAGCAGAGGTGGGTATCTCAATTGGTTCGATTGGCGAGGCGATACTGCTCCTTGAGCGTTGCCTGGAACTGGCGCCGGAGTTTCACGTGGCGCGCGCCAATTATGTGACCGCACTCTCGCGGCATCAGCGTTTTGATCAGGCGCTGGCTGAAAACGAGCAGTTGAGAGAAGCACAGCCCAATAATCTGGCGCACCAGGTCCAATTTGCTACCACGCTCTCGATGGCCGGGCGATTCGAGCTGGCGCACGGTGAGTTTGCCAAAGTGCTCGAGCAGGCCCCCGACAATGAACGCATTCTGACCAGCTACGGCCACTCTCTGCGCTACGGCGGTAAAGGTGAGGAAGCGATTGCGATCTACCTTCGCGCCATCGCGGCAGAGCCCTCGGCGGGGGAGGCCTACTGGAGCTTGGCGAATCTGAAAACTTTCCGATTTGATGATGCCCAGCTGACAAGCATGCAGTCCCAGCTCGCCGCACTGACTCATCCGAGTGAGGACAAAACCCATCTGGCCTTTGCGGTGGGTAAGGCATTGGAAGACCGCGAGGCCTATGACCCGTCTTTTACCGCCTATGCCGAGGGCAACGCGATTAAGCGCCAGATGAGCGGCTACGACGCCGACAAGACCAGCGCACGGGTTGATCGACTGATTGCCCAGTGCGGCGCGGATCTGTGGGATGGTGACGGACACTCATCCGATGAGCCGATTTTCGTTATCGGTTTGCCCAGAGCAGGCTCGACACTGCTGGAGCAGATCTTGGCCAGCCATTCGCAGGTTGAGGCTACGGCTGAACTACCCTTTATTGGCAGAATCATTGGCGAGATGGTCGCCGAAAGAGATCGCGGTGATGAACCGCTCTACCCCCATATCCTGAATGAGCTCACGGTTGAAGAGCGCGTGGCCCGGGGACAGCAGTACCTCGATTTGGCGGCGGGGTATCGCACTGGCAAAGCGCGGTTCATCGACAAACTACCTAACAATTGGGAGCACGTGGCACTCATTAAAACCATCCTGCCCAAGGCCACGATAATCGATGCGCGGCGCCATTCCATGGCGGCGTGTTTCGCCAACTTTAAGCAGTTGTTTGCCCGGGGTCAGGAGTTCACTTATTCGCTGGAGGATATTGGTCGTTACTACGCCGACTATCTGCGGCTCATGGACCATTGGCACAGTGTCTTCCCGGGCGGTTTACTCACCGTACAGTATGAGGAGGTCGTTGAGGATCTCGACACGCAGGTGGGTCAGTTGCTCTCTCACACCAAGCTGGATTTCGAGGAGGCCTGCCTGCGTTACTACGAGAAAGATCGCGCGGTGCGGACTGCCAGCTCCGAGCAGGTTCGGCAGCCGATTTACCGCGACGCCCTGAATCTCTGGGAGCGATACCGGGCGCATCTCGCCCCATTGGCGTTGTTGTTAGACGAGCGGGGCGTGCCACGTTAAGTCACGCCAAGCTAGCTGCTTGCGACGCGCTTTTAGGTTTCCAATTACGTGGAGAAGAGAGGATTACGTCAGCCTCGTCGGCGGCGTCCTCGACGCTTTTCTCCGCCGCCACCGGCTTCTGTTTCAGCCAATGCCGCCCACGGCTTGCCGAGCGCGGCGGTCATCGCCTCGGCATCCAGTGCTCGTTGAGGCGTGCTGTCGAGCGCGCTCACCATCGCTGCAATGTGCTCAGGGGTTGTACCGCAGCAGCCCCCAATAATCGTGGCGCCCGCATCGCGAGCATACAGCGCGTATTGCGCCATCAGTTCCGGGCTGCCGTGGAAATGAATCGCGCCGTCGACATATTGCGGGATACCGCAGTTCCCCTTGGCAACAACCGGGATCTCGATGCCGGCGTCGATCATCCC
>JAAEZV010000251.1 GCA_018222695.1 Gammaproteobacteria bacterium | reverse complement strand
CCACGTGGCCGGTGAAATTGGTCCGCTTGCCGTAAAGCGTGAAGCGGCCAGAGCGGAAGTGACCCATACCATTAGTGGAATAGCCACCGCGCGGTCACAGCAAAGCGAAGCGGCCGATGCGCTGAATGTAGCGCAGGAACAGTACTACGCGATTGGCGGCGAAGTGACCCGCGTTGAGCAGGCGCTCCGCTTTGCACAGGAACGCCGCGGAGAGCTTCAGCGAGACCTAGAGCAAACCCGGAGCAGCCTCGACCAGACGCGACAGCTCCTCGACAGTGATAGGCAGCGACTCCTTGACTGGGAGGGCGAGCTTGAACGTTCAGAGCCCGCGTTGACGGAATTCAGAGCGCAAGCGCGGCTTGCCGCAGAAGCGCTATCTACGGCGGACACCGCGATGCAGCAGTGGTCGCAAAATTGGGATGGCTTTAACGAGCGGGCGCGCGAACCCAGTCAGGCAGCAGAGGTACAGCAGAGCCGCATTGCTTACCTGGAGCAGGTGCTTACCAAGCTGCAGGAACGCTCGCAGCAACACCAGACAGAATGGGAGACGCTGTCTGCCGAACCTGCGGACGAGGCAGTATCGCCGCTGTCAGCAAAGATCGAGCAGTCGGATCGCGAGATTGAAAGCCGAGAAGCTGAAATGGCGAATCTCAGAGGTCAGTTGACGGATTCGCAGTCGGCGATAGAGCAATCGCGGCAGCAGCAGGACGATATCAGGGCTGCGCTTCAGGAGACGCGAGGGCACATTGCATCCTTGACCGCGCTGCAGGAAGCGGCATCCGATGACCGGGAGCGTGCCGCGTTGGGCGACTGGATAGAAACCGAATCTCTACAATCTGACGGCACGGTCTATGCCTCCCTCGAAGTCGATGCCGGCTGGGAAACGGCGATCGAGCAAGTGTTGGGAGAGGCGTTATCGGCGCAGCTTCTCGCTGAGGTCGATGTGAGAGGGGTGGCCGGGATTGCCGCGCTGCCATCAGGTGCCTTCGTGGTGGACAACAAGCTGGAATTGGCGGGCGACGCGGAGGGCACTCTGGCGGCCCACGTGAGAGGCCCCGCGCGTGTGAGGAGTTGGCTGCAGTCTGTTCTGGTAGCGGAGAATCTTGATGAGGCGCAGCGCCTCTGTCGGGAGTTGTCCCCCGGACAGTCGGTGGTGACGCCCGATGGACATTGGCTGGGAACAGGGTGGCACCGGCGCAGGTCAGAGTCGGATACCGCGGCCGGGATGCTTGCTCGGCAGAGCCAGCTTGAAGCATTGCAGTCGGACTTCGAGGGCAAGCGATCGGAGGCCGACGAGCTTGAGAAGCGCATCAGTGATTTGCTCAAAGCGCGCGTCGAGCTGGAAAAGCAGGCTACCCAGGCGCAGAAGGCACAGCAGCTGGCAGTCAACGAGCGCGCCGAGCTCGTTGCGGAGCAGCGCGCTGCCGCCACCAAGGTCGAGCAGGTAATGCAACGCCGTAATCGGCTGAAGTCGGACATTGAAGAGACCCAGCGTCAGTACGACCAAGAGCAGTCGAATCTGGCTGACGCGCGCAAGCATTTATCTGAGTCGCTGGACCAAATGGAACTCGATCGCGGTGAGCGCGAACGCCTGCAAAGCGAGCGAGCGACGCTGACTGAGCAACTGACAGGGCAGCGCGAGGCTTCACGCGAGGCTTCGGACGCCCTCATGCGGGGTGAGCTACAAAATCAGAATCTCGATACACAGGTGACGACACTCAAAGAAGGTATCGGGCGAATGGAGGCGCAGCTGCGTGATTTGGAATCCCGGGAGACTGAACTCACGGGTACCCTGCCTCAGAGTGATGACCCCGACGCGGAGAACAAGGCGCGACTGGCAGAACTGCTGGAGCAGAGAGTGGTCGCAGAAGGCGAGCTGAACAGTCAGCGCACGCGGGTTGGCGAGATCGACAATGCATTGCGTGAGCTTGAGGCGTCACGGATGAAGCAGGAGCAGGCGGTCCAGGGCATCCAGAGTGATATAGAGCGCCTGCGTTTGCAGGAAACCGAGTCGTCGGTTCGACTGGAAACGCTGGCTGAGGAGATTACTAAGCGCGACGCGGTTCCTCAGGAGATTGCCTCGGCACTGCCTGAAGAGGCCAGCGAGGCTGAATGGCAGGAAAAGGTGGACCGGGCCGGAGCCCGCATCAATCGCCTCGGGCCTATCAACCTTGCCGCTATTGATGAGCATGCCAAGGCTTCTGAGCGAAAGCAGTATCTGGATGCGCAGAATGATGATCTTGTGGCGGCTTTGGAAACGCTACAGTCGGCGATTCGAAAAATCGACAAGGAAACCCGGCAGCGCTTCAAGGACACCTTTGATCAAATTAATACCGGTTTTGCCGAGCTGTTCCCACGCGTGTTCGGGGGGGGTACCGCCTGCCTGGAGATGACCGGGGATGATTTGCTCGATACTGGAGTCGCGATTTTTGCCAGGCCACCCGGTAAGAAAAATTCCACGATTCATTTGCTGTCGGGTGGAGAAAAAGCGATGACCGCGATCGCATTGGTATTTTCGATCTTCCAACTCAACCCGGCGCCGTTTTGCATGCTGGATGAGGTCGACGCACCGCTGGATGACGCTAACGTGGGTCGCTACGCCAGGATGGTCAGAGAGATGTCGGAGAAGGTGCAGTTCGTTTTCATCACGCATAACAAGATCACCATGGAGGCCGCCGATCAGCTGATGGGGGTCACTATGCAGGAGCCCGGCGTGTCCCGTCTGGTAACCGTGGACGTCGAAGAGGCCGCGCAGTTGGCCGCCAGCTAGGGATTACCCTATGGAGCAGTTGTCGATAAGAGACTGGATGATCCTCATCGGTGGGATGATGATTGCCGCGGTGTTGATCGACGCGGTCCGGCGCTACTGGCGTGAGCGACGCGCGGAAATCAAGCTGAATGCCCGCATTGAGCGTGCTTCTCCGCTGTCTGACGACGATGACGCCTTTAACTTGTTGACCGAGTTGCCTAACGGCGGTGCACGGATTGTGCATCGAGATGATCTGCAGATTGACCCGAAGGCGACGGCACCAATATCTGAAGCCTCGGCCGCTGGGCGCGATCGGGCGGATTCAACCCCGCGAAATGCACCCCCGCCGGATCCGATTGATGTTGCGGTCGCGGCCGAGCTTGCCGAGACCAGCGACACCGGATCAACGCCAGGTGCGTCCGCCAAAACCGAATCCGTCAGCGATGATCCGGCGCTGAGTGAGCCCGACGCTGTCGAGTCGGCGGCCGGCGCTGGGACCCCCAGACCAGTCGCTGACGCGCCCGCCCCCCCTGCAAACGCAGAAACCATAGAGGAAGCCGCATCGGCCGAGCGGACTGTGGCTCGCGAAACCGCTACCGAGTCCCCG
>JAAEZV010000250.1 GCA_018222695.1 Gammaproteobacteria bacterium | reverse complement strand
CATCCCCAATGTGGGTGAGGGCGCCTTGGGCAAGCTCGATGAGTCGGGCATTGTCTACATCGGTGCCGAGGTCGATGCGGGCGATATTTTGGTCGGTAAGGTGACCCCTAAAGGTGAGACCCAGCTCACGCCAGAAGAGAAGCTGCTTCGCGCAATTTTTGGTGAGAAGGCGTCTGACGTGAAAGACACCTCGCTGCGTGTCCCCTCGAGCTACAAGGGCACTGTCATCGACGTGCAGGTCTTTACCCGCGATGGTCTTGAGAAAGACCCGCGCGCTAAGCAGATCGAAGCCGCACAGTTGGCGGATTACCGTAAAGACCTGAAAGAGGAATACCGCATCTACGAAGAGGCGACCTTTGCGCGCCTCGCTGGCTTGCTCGAAGGCAAGACCACCGTCTCCGGTGGCGGCCTCAGCAAGGGCACCAAGCTGACCAAGACGGTGCTTGCGGATCTCGATCGCGAGCAGTGGTTCAAGCTGAAGTTGTCGGATTCCGATCTCAACAGCCAGCTGTCATCTGCCAAGCGTCTGCTCGAGGAGCAAAACACCCAGCTCGAAGAGCGTTACGAGATCAAGCGCGAGAAGCTGCAGAGCGGTGACGATTTGGCGCCCGGCGTGCTCAAGATCGTCAAGGTCTACCTCGCCGTGAAGCGTCGCATTCAGCCCGGCGACAAGATGGCGGGCCGACACGGCAACAAGGGTGTGATCTCAGTGATCATGCCTGTGGAGGACATGCCTTACGACGAGCATGGCGATCCGATTGATATCGTGCTGAATCCGCTGGGCGTGCCGTCGCGCATGAACGTGGGTCAGATTCTTGAGACTCACCTCGGGATGGCGGCGCGCGGACTCGGTCGCAAGATCGACGACATGCTGGAGCAACAGGTGAAGTTGACGCAGCTGCGCAGCTTCCTGAAGCAGGTTTACAGCCACACCAGCGATTCCCGCCGCAGTGCAGACATCGCGTCCTTGAGCGATGACGAGCTGATCGCGCTCGCTGAGAACCTGCGTGCTGGCGTACCGATGGCAACCCCGGTCTTTGACGGCGCCCGGGAGGAGTCCATCAAGGAGCTGCTGCGGATGGCGGAGCTACCCGACAGTGGCCAGTTGACGCTGTTCGACGGCCGAACAGGAGACGAGTTCGATCGTCCGGTGACGGTGGGCTACATGTACATGCTCAAACTCAACCACCTCGTCGATGACAAGATGCACGCGCGATCTACCGGCTCTTACAGCCTTGTAACCCAGCAGCCGCTGGGCGGCAAAGCGCAGTTCGGTGGTCAGCGCTTCGGCGAAATGGAGGTCTGGGCCCTGGAAGCATATGGCGCTGCCTACACCTTGCAGGAGATGCTGACGGTCAAGTCCGACGACGTGGCGGGCCGAACCAAGATGTACAAGAACATCGTCGATGGGGATCACCAGATGGAGCCGGGTATGCCCGAGTCCTTCAACGTGTTGATCAAAGAAATCCGCTCACTCGGTATCGATATCGATCTCGAGTCTGAGTCATCCGGCTTCTGAGGGGAGATAAGACGTGAAAGATTTGCTGAACCTGCTGAGCAGGGAGAAAAACGAAGACTTCGATGCAATCCGTATCGGTCTGGCCTCTCCGGAAATGATTCGGTCCTGGTCCTTTGGCGAAGTTAAAAAGCCCGAGACCATCAACTACCGAACCTTCAAGCCGGAGCGGGACGGCCTGTTCTGCGCCAAGATTTTTGGCCCGGTCAAGGATTACGAGTGTCTGTGCGGTAAGTACAAGCGCCTAAAGCATCGCGGTGTCATCTGCGAGAAGTGTGGCGTTGAAGTGGCGCTGGCCAAGGTCCGCCGTGAACGCATGGGCCATATCGAGCTCGCAAGCCCGGTCGCCCACATCTGGTTCCTGAAGTCACTGCCTTCTCGAATCGGTTTGTTGCTGGATATGACGCTGCGCGATATCGAGCGCATTCTCTACTTTGAAGCCTACGTGGTGACCGACCCAGGCCTCACTGCGCTGGAGCATGGTCAACTGCTCAATGACGAGCAGTACTACGAGGCGATGGAAGAGTACGGCGACGAATTCACCGCCAAGATGGGTGCTGAAGCGATTCAGGATCTCATGATGGAGATTAACCTCAAGGGCGAGATCGAGCAGCTCCGCGAGGAAATCCCCCAGACCAACTCGGAAACCAAGATCAAGAAGCTGTCCAAGCGGCTGAAGCTGATGGAGGCTTTTGATAAGTCAGGTAACAAGCCCGAGTGGATGATCCTCAATGCGCTGCCGGTACTGCCGCCGGATCTGCGTCCGCTGGTGCCGCTGGATGGCGGTCGATTTGCGACGTCTGATCTCAACGATCTTTACCGTCGGGTGATTAACCGAAACAACCGCCTGAAGCGTCTCTTGGATCTGAATGCGCCAGACATCATCGTGCGCAACGAGAAGCGCATGTTGCAGGAATCAGTCGACGCGCTTCTTGATAACGGCCGACGTGGCCGAGCGATTACAGGCTCCAACAAGCGTCCGCTCAAGTCACTGGCTGACATGATCAAAGGTAAGCAGGGACGTTTCCGTCAGAACCTGCTGGGCAAGCGCGTGGACTACTCCGGTCGTTCTGTGATCGTGACAGGCCCGACGCTCAAATTGCACCAGTGCGGACTGCCCAAGAAGATGGCGCTGGAGCTTTTCAAGCCATTCATCTTTGGCAAGCTGGAACTGCGTGGCTTGGCGAGCACCATTAAGGCCGCCAAGAAAATGGTTGAGCGTGAGCCGCCAGAGGTGTGGGATATCCTCGCTGAGGTGATCCGCGAACACCCGGTACTGTTGAACCGGGCGCCGACGCTGCACCGTCTTGGCATTCAGGCTTTCGAGCCAGTGCTCATCGAAGGTAAAGCGATTCAGCTGCATCCGCTGGTGTGTGCGGCCTACAACGCGGACTTCGACGGCGACCAGATGGCGGTGCACGTGCCGCTGACGCTGGAAGCGCAGCTCGAAGCCCGTGCGCTCATGATGTCGACCAACAACATCCTGTCGCCAGCGTCCGGCGACCCGATCATCGTGCCTTCGCAGGATGTCGTACTTGGCCTCTATTACATGACCCGGGACCGCATTAATGCCAAGGGTGAGGGCATGACGTTCGCTGACACTGAAGAGGTGCAGCGCGCCTATGGCAGTGGCCGTGTCGACCTGCATGCGCGGGTCAAGGTGCGCATCCACGAGACGCTGATGAATCTGGGCGAAGAGACAACGGAGCAGACGCGTATCGTCGAGACGACAGTCGGACGCGCGTTGTTGTGGGACATCGTGCCCGCGGGCCTCTCCTTTGACATGATCAACCAGCCCATGGTTAAAAAGGCCATCTCGCGAGTCATTAACCAGTGTTATCGCGCAGTCG